>DATARE010000522.1:0-6445 GCA_036264295.1 Micropepsaceae bacterium
AGCGAGGCGCGGTTCGGGCAGGCGATAGCGTGAGATCAGGTATTCCCGATCCTGCTTTGCGATTTGCCCGGCGCTGCCCGTGAGCAGATGCAGACCGGCACCGGCATCACCGATTGTACCGGAGACAAAGACAAGATCGCCCGGTTTCGCGCCTGCGCGGGGAACCATATACCCCTTAAGAACGACACCCAGGGCCGTGATGGACAGCGTCAGCGGTCCAGGTGTCGACGTCGTATCGCCGCCGAGCAGACTTACGACGTAGCGCTCCTGATCATCCGCCAACCCGCCTGCAAAATGGGTCAGCCATGCATCGTCGACCCAACACGGAAGCGAAAGCGCAAGCAGATAACCGCGTGGCGTTGCGCCCTTGGCCGCAAGATCGGAAAGGTTCACACGCAGCGCTTTCTTGGCGATCAGGTCTGGCGGATCATCTCTGAGGAAATGCACGCCCTCCACCAACGCATCGACCGTCACCACCAATTCTTCGCTTTCCGCCAGCCGCAATGTCGCGGCATCGTCGGTCAAACCGAACGCGCCCTCCGATTTTGCAAGCGGCGCAAGCAGCTTTGCGATCATCGCAAATTCGCTCAAGCGCTTCGGGGCCGGGTCAGCGGTCATCGCTGTTCCGAATGTCTTGCGTCCAATTAGAACTGCAATTCGTCATCGGGCGGAGTTTCCCCGAATTCGGCCGCGCGCTTCCTGTGAGCAAGACGGTCCAGTACCGCATTGACGAAGCCAGGCTCATCGCCTTCGAAGAAATCCCGCGCAAGCTCGACATATTCGTCAATCACCACTTTGGCCGGAACGTCGCGGCGCGCCACCAGCTCATAGGTGGCCGCCCGCAGAAGCGCGCGTAGAATCGAATCGATCCGCGTCAGCGTCCATCCCGACGCCAGCGAGCGCGCCACGGAGCGGTCGATCTCGACCTGATGCTTCAACACGCCATGCACAATGTCGGAAAAAAATGCCTCGTCATTGGGAACGAGCTTTCCGGATTCGATATCATGTCCCAAGCGATGCTGGATGAATTCCTCCACCACATCGCCGGGCGCAACGCCCGTCATCTCCAACTGATAAAGCGCCTGCAATGCAGCCAGCCGGGCGGCGCTGCGTGTCTCATGCTGGTCAACGGGGCTCTTCATGGCGTGTCGAAACGGCTCTTGAGCGCCATCAGCGCAAGACAAGCGCGCGCCGCATCGCCGCCCTTGTCGTCTTCATCGGGCCGGGCGCGGACGACAGCCTGTTCTTCATCTTCAACCGTAAGAATGCCGTTTCCGATGCAAAGGCCGTCGCGAATCATCAAATCCATCAGCCCGCGCGCGGATTCATTTGCCACAATCTCGAAATGATGCGTCTCACCCCGGATAACGCAGCCAAGCGCGATGAAACCGTCAAAGCATCCGCCTGCGAATTTGATCGCGGCCGGAATTTCCAACGCTCCGGGAACGCTCACCCGCTCGCTTGCGACCCCGGCGCTTTCCAGCGCGCGAGCCGCTCCCTCATACAAGGCATCGGAAATTTCCGGATAGAAACGGGCTTCGACGATCAGCACACGCATTATTTTAAAGCCCCTGGAACAACCGGAAGCGTATCGCTGACCTTCAAGCCATAACCTTCGAGAGCCACGATCCTGCGGCCTTTCGCATTGGTCAGCAGCGTCATGTTTTCGACGCCGAGATCGAGCAGAATTTGCGCCCCCACGCCATATTCTTTCAGCCGCGATTGCTCGATGTCGGGCATGGTCTTGGTCGATTGCGCCAGCACCTCGGAAATCGGCGCGATCCGGTGGCGGCGGATAAGGACGACCACCCCCCGCCCCGCCTTGCCGATCATCCGCATGGACTCGCCCAAAATATCGCCCGGCCCCCATTTGGCCGCGAGCGTATCGTCAAAGAGATTGTAGGCATGCATGCGCACGAGCACGGGTTCGGGACCGCTGATGTCCCCTTTCACCAACGCAACATGTTCCTGGTTCTCGATCGTGTTGAGATAGATCATCAGCTTGAATGGACCGCCATTGCCGCTTTCGAAATCCATTTCCTTGATGCGCTTGACGAAATGGTCGTGCTTGCGGCGATAGGCGATGAGATCGGCAATGGTGCCGACTTTAAGCCCATGCAATTGGGCGAATTTCACAAGGTCCGGCAGCCGCGCCATGGTGCCGTCATCGTTCATGATCTCGCAAATGACGCCGGCGGGATAAAGTCCCGACAGCCGTGCAATGTCGACGGCGGCTTCCGTATGCCCGGTGCGAATGAGAACGCCGCCATGGCGCGCAACCAGAGGGAACACATGGCCCGGCATCACGATGTCGTCCGGCCCTTTGGTGGGATCAATCGCCACCGAAACCGTGTGCGCCCGGTCATGCGCGGAGATGCCGGTGGAAATGCCTTCCTTTGCCTCAATGGAGACCGTAAACGCCGTCTGATTGCGGGTGCGATTTTCCGCCGCCATCATCGGCAGCTTCAACTGTGCGGCGCGCTCTTCCGTCAGCGCCAGGCAGATCAGACCGCGGCCAAACCGCGCCATGAAATTGATCGCCTGGGGCGTGCACATCTGTGCGGGAATGACGAGGTCGCCTTCGTTTTCGCGGTCCTCCGCATCGACCAGGATGAACATACGCCCATTGCGCGCATCCTCGATGATGTCGGGAAGTTCAGAGATGTAATCGTGGAAAACGTTCATGTGTGCTTCGCGGCTTGCCCCAGCCGCGCGACATAGCGCGCCAGGAGATCGACTTCGAGATTGACCCGCATGCCGGCTTTGGCGCGGCCAAATGTGGTGACCTTCAAGGTGTGCGGGATAAGGTTGATTCCAAAGCGCACGTCATCGACCTCATTCACCGTCAAGGAAACGCCATCCAATGCAACCGAGCCTTTGGACGCAATGAAGGGGGCGAGCGATGGCGGGGCCGTGAAAATGATACGCCGGGATTCCCCCTCATCGGTCATTTGCACAATTTCTGCAACGCCGTCGACGTGGCCGGCAACGATGTGGCCGCCCAATTCATCGCTCAGCCGCATCGGCCGTTCCAGATTGACCGGGTCGCCCGCTTTCCAGCTTCCGATCGTGGTTTTCGACAAGGTCTCGCCGGACGCGGTCACGGCAAACCAGCGATCGCCGCTGGTTCCTTTCTCGGTTACGGTCAGGCATACGCCGGAACAGGCGATGGACGCGCCGATATCAATGGCGCCCACATCGTAATGGGTGCCGATGACGATGTGCGTGTCGCCGCGCTTTCGATCTGCCGGACTTGGCCGACATCGGTGATGATGCCTGTGAACATGAAGCTGTTTTAGACCGTGAGCGCAAAGCTTTCCAGGACGTCGGGATCGAGCATCATCCGCTCGATCAATTCTAGGCTGGGCGCTGCATTCAGTTGCATCCGCCCGAAGCCCGCGATTGCCGGACGCCCCCCCTCGCCTATCAGAAGCGGCGCCCGATAGATATGGATCAAATCCACCAAGCGACGCTTCAAGAATGCGGCATGGACCTCCGGGCCGCCTTCGACGAGCACGCGTGTCAGGCCCCGCAGCGCCAGCACGCCGAGAACGGCTGCAAGATCCGGCCGGCCGGTGTCGTCTGCGACAACCCGCTCAATTTCTACCCCTTTTGCCCGCAGGGATTCGCCGCCATCCGTGGCCGTGGTGAACGCCATCACCGGATGTACGCCGGCGGTCCGCACCAATTGCGACGACAATGGCAGGCGCAATTTCGAATCGAGCACGATCCGCACCGGCGAACGCTGCGCGAGCCCGGGCAAGCGGCAGGTCAGAGCGGGATCGTCCGCCAGAACCGTTCCGATTCCCACCAGGATGGCGTCGTGCTTGGCGCGCTGCATATGGCCGTGCGCACGCGCGCGTTCTCCCGTGATCCAGCGGCTGTTGCCAGCCGCATCCGCGACAAAGAAATCGGCACTGGCGGCGATCTTCAGGGCGATCAGCGGCCGGTTTTCGGTCACGCGTTGGAAGAAGCCATGATTGAGCGCGCGTGCTTCGGATTCCAGCACGCCGGAGGTGACTTGGATTCCAACGCGCTCCAATCGTGCAAATCCCGCTCCGCCCACCCGCGGATCCGGATCAAGGACTGCACCGACGACCCGCGAAACGCCCGCCGCAACGAGCGCATCCGCGCACGGCGGCGTTTGGCCGTGATGGGAACAGGGTTCGAGCGTCACATAGGCGGTTGCGCCTTTCGCCCGGTCGCCCGCCTGGGCCAATGCCACGGTTTCGGCGTGCGGCCGCCCGCCGGGTTGGGTCCATCCGCGGCCCACAATATGGCCTTCTCCGGAAACCAAGACGCAGCCAACCGCCGGATTGGGTGCAACATTCCCTAACCCACGCTGAGCCAGCCGCAAGGCGTGGCGCATATGGCGGATGTCGTCTGCGTCTCTCGACAAATCAATCCCGGTCGACGCCGGTAAGCTCGCTGGCGAAGGTTTCGAAATCCTTGGCTTCGCGGAAATTCTTGTAGACCGACGCGAAGCGGATATAGGCGACCTTGTCCAGGGATGCGAGCGCTTGCATCACCAATTCGCCAATCATGCTGGATTGAATTTCGTTTTCCCCCAAGCTTTCCAGCCGCCTCACGATGCCGGTGATCATGCGTTCCATGCGCTCGGCCTCGACGGGCCGCTTGCGAAGCGCGTGGTGAATCGCGCGCTCCAGCTTTTCGCGATCGAAGGGTTCACGGCGGCCGCCTTTCTTGAGCACTGTCAGCTCGCGCAGCTGCACGCGTTCGAACGTGGTGAAGCGGCCGCCGCAAGCCGGGCACAATCGGCGGCGGCGGATGGCGGCATTGTCGTCGGAAGGCCGGCTGTCCTTTACCTGGGTGTCGTCATGTCCACAGAAGGGGCAACGCATGGAGCTAATGCCTTTCGGTCATGAATAGATCGGAAAGCGGCCGCAAAGATCGAGCACCCGCCGTTTGACGCTTTCTTCCACTGCTGGATCGCCATCCTCGCCTTTGGCGGCGAGGCCGTCGACGACTTCGGCAATCATGTTGGCGATATCGCGGAATTCCGCGACACCGAATCCGCGCGTCGTTCCCGCCGGCGAGCCAAGACGTATGCCCGAGGTGATGGCCGGCTTTTCGGTATCGAACGGGATCGCGTTCTTGTTGCAGGTCATGTTGGCGCGGTCGAGCGCCTTTTCCGCGGCGCGCCCGGTCACGTGTTTCGGACGCAGATCGACCAGCATGAGATGCGTGTCCGTGCCGCCGGAGACGATATCCAGCCCGCGCGATTGCAACGTCTCCGCCAACGCCTTGGCGTTCTCGACGACGTTCTTCGCGTAGGTCTTGAACTCCGGCTTCAACGCTTCGCCGAACGCCACCGCCTTGGCGGCGATGACATGCATCAGCGGGCCGCCCTGCAGACCGGGAAACACCGCGGAGTTGAACTTCTTGCCCAGGTCGGGATCGCGCGAAAGAATCACGCCGCCGCGTGGCCCACGCAGCGTCTTGTGGGTGGTGGTGGTCGCGACATGCGCGTGATCGAGCGGATTGGGATGGACGCCCCCCGCCACCAGCCCCGCGAAATGCGCCATATCCACCATCAGGAACGCGCCAATGGAATCGGCGATTTTGCGAAACCGGGCGAAATCGATGATCCGGGGATAGGCGGAGCCGCCCGTCACGATCAGCTTGGGCTTATGCTCCTTGGCCAGCGCCTCCACCTCGTCCATGTCGATGCGGTGATCCTGGCGGCGCACATTGTACGGCACGGGCTTGAACCATTTGCCCGACATGTTCACCGGCGAGCCGTGGGTCAGGTGCCCGCCCGACGCCAGGTTGAGCCCCATGAACACGTCGCCTGGCTGAAGGAACGCGAAGAAGACCGCCTGATTCGCCTGAGCGCCGGAGTGCGGCTGAACATTGGCATAGCTGCAATCGAACAGACGGCACACCCGCTCGATGGCGAGGGTTTCGGTGATGTCGACATATTCGCAGCCGCCATAATAACGCCGGCCGGGATAGCCTTCGGCGTATTTGTTGGTCAGGACCGAGCCCTGCGCCTCGAGAACGGCGCGCGAAACGATGTTCTCCGAGGCAATCAGTTCGATTTTGTCCTGTTGGCGGCCCAATTCCTTGGCAATCGCCGCCGCCAAGTCGGGGTCGGCTTCCGCCACCCCATGCCCAAAGAAACCTTCGCTCACCGCGGCCATACCGATGTCCTAACGCTGGATCGTGTTGTGCACTCTTGGGGCACCTTTACCAAATCTTGGGGCAATGCACGATCAATCGTAGGGAGCAGCCATAAAAATCTTGGTTTTGAATCTGGGGAGAAAGCGGTTCCGAACGTTCACAGCATAGGCCCCAACCGGCAAAAGCAGACCCAAATGCAGGGCAAAAGAACACTGATCCCAAAGAAAAGAACAAGAGAAAGGCATCGATACTTCAAAACAGCATGAAATCTCGATTTGCGTGAATTGCGTCAGGCCGTTGT
>DATARE010000532.1:0-2448 GCA_036264295.1 Micropepsaceae bacterium
CGCTCGGCTTTCGTTTCCCCACCAAACTGCTCCGCGCCACCGGCGAAACCGGCGCCGCGCCTGCTGCGTTCGGCCTGTTCGGGCCAAGCTGCGATTCCATCGACGTGATGCGCGGGCCGTTCATCCTGCCCGACGACGTGACGGAGGGGGACTGGATCGAAATCGGCCAGCTGGGCGCCTATGGCGCCTGCCTGCGCACCGCGTTCAACGGCTTCGACCGCGCGGCGCTGGTGGAGGTGGCCGACCAGGCGATGTTGGCGACCGCCGGCTATGAGAGGGCGGAAACAAACCTCTCCTGTGCCGCCTGACACCGGCCGGAACGCGGCGCACAACGCTTGGCACCGCTCTGCCGTGGGCATTTGTCATCGCCCACGGCCAAGCATTTTTTGGCTCACAAAGCCCCGGCGTTGCGCCGCGTCGATCCCACACAGCCGCACCAGGGAAGTCCGCGCCACGCCGTTCTATTCATCCAGCGTGAAGCCGACCTTCATTGCCACCTGGTAATGAGCGATCTTGCCGTCGACAATCTCGCCGCGAACCTGCGTTACTTCGAACCAGCGCAGATTGCGCACGCTTTCGCCGCAACGGGCGATGGCGTTGCTGATGGCGTCTTCAACACCATCAGACGACGAGCCGACCAGTTCGAGTTTTTTATATACATGCTTGGACATGACGAACGCTCCCGCGAATTTTCAGCCCGAGACAAGCAGGCACAACGCCAGGTTGGAGACCACCAAATAGAACCCCGCCAACCTGACGAGGCTCCCAGAAAATAAACCAATCATGCCCGCCGCCGCCATCGAAAAAATCATTCCAGCCGCAATGCACACGCCCGCGGCACGAACATCCGGCCGCCAGTACAACGCTATGTAATCATCTCGGAAGCCGCGCCCGCAATTCACCCCGCCCCATTCCGACACGAAACCTCGGGCATTTCTCTTTTAAGTCGACCGCGGCCGATTCAACCTGAGATAATTTTCACAGACGTTTTCAGGTACAGATACAACCGGCAAAATATACAAAAAAGACGTTCTCATTTCATAACAACTTGAAATTAAAACTCTTACCACACAACCACCCGACCCTTAAGTCAGAACAAACAATAATTCGCAATCAACACAAAGCACCTTTCCGCGACTTTCAATATGATATACACGAAAACTAACGCGCATGAGCTCGCGCACAACACCGAATACGTAACAAATTTTTTGAAAACGGTGAAAAGCTTTGACGAAACCAAAGACACTAAGCACTGAACGGCGTCGAGAGCGACGACCTGCGCCGAAAGAAATTAATCTAGCGCAACAATTCCGTTAGACTTCAGGATACAGCTTTGGTCCGGGACGGGACCGATTTGGCAGACAATAAACAATGATCGCCCTGGACCCCAAAACACTCTTCCTCGCCATGCTGTTGGTTCTCTCGCTGATGAGCACCGCTTGCGTGCCGATCTGGCTGCAGGACCGCAGCCAGAAGGCCATCTTGTGGATGGCCGCGGGCTGCATGCTGTTCTGCCTCGGCATGGTGTGCCGCGTGGTCCTGCCCTTCCTGCCCGCCATCGTCATCGGCAACGCGCTGGTGTTCGTCTTCTATGGGTTGATCTGGACCAGCTGCCGTAACCTGCACATGCGCCCGGCCCGCCTCGACGTGATCGCCGCCACGGTTCTGATCTGGTGCGCCTTATGCATGACCCCGCAACTGCGCCACAGCATGGATCTGCGCACCGGCGTGTCAGGGCTGCTGATCACGGCGCTCATTCTTCTGACAATGCGCGAGATCTGGCAGATGCGGCTGAGGGCGTTCAGCATCCGCGGCTGGCTGCTGTGCCTGTATGCCGTCCAGGGCCTCCAGACAACGCACCGTGCCCTGACGGCCCTGGGCCATGCCCGCCCGGGCAATCCACCCTTCACCGATATGCCGGGTTTCATCCCGCTCATGCTCGATGTGCTCGCCTTTACCGTGCTGACCGGCCTCGGCCTGATCACGCTGAGCAAGGAAGTCTCCGACCGGCGGCATCGCCAGGCGGCGCGCAGCGACTTCATGACCGGCGTCGCCAACCGCCGACATTTCGAGGAAAGCCTGCAGCGGCATTTCGACCGGGCGTCGAAAAACGGCCGCCACTTGGCCTTGATCATGATCGATGCCGACGAGTTCAAAGCCTATAACGACCTTTACGGCCATCCGGCGGGCGACAAATGCCTGCGCGCGCTCTCCACGGTGTTTCTGGCGACCTGCCGGCCGGGCGACGTGGTCGGGCGCTATGGCGGGGAGGAATTCGCCATCCTGCTGCCCAATACCAGCTCCCGCGCGGCCCATGCCGTCGCCAACCGCCTGCTGGCGGCGGTGCGTGACCTGCGGATGAAACATGCCAAGCGGCCGAACGGCATCGTCACCATCAGCCTCGGCGTCGCCTCGCTGACGCCAGAGTCCGACCACCTCACCGCCGGG
>DATARE010000598.1:0-3334 GCA_036264295.1 Micropepsaceae bacterium
CGCCCAATATGCAAGCCGGCTCGGCCTTTCGGATGGCGCCGACAAAAAATCGGATGTGCCATCGCACACCGGGTGCAGTTCGGCAGCTGCGGCGCACGCAGCGGATGTGCGCACCAAACCCGAGGCCAACATGGCTGAGGCGGCGGCTCATGCCGCGCCTGCGGTTCTGGCAAGCGCCGGCGTGGCCAAGGCCGCCACATCCAAGACATCCGACGTCGCCGCGGCTGCCGGCCATGCCATCGACGTGCGCGCCTCGGAGGTTCATCTCATCGATCCCGCGGCACCCGCCGAACCGCCCCCGCAACCAGTGGCGCTGAATCAAGGCACGGTGGCGGCGGTCCAAAAGGGCGCCTCCAGCTGTCTGTCCGTCGACAGCGATGGCAGCCATTGGGGCTTTCGCAACCATTGCGGTTACACGGTGCAGTTCGCCTATTGTCTGATGAACGGCAAAGCGCTTGTGTCATGCAAGGATGGATCGGTGGCGGGCAGCGTCGCGGGGAATGGTTTCGGTGCGCTGGTGGCCGATGAGAGCCTGAAGGAATCCGATGCCTCCCATGATTTTCGCTGGGTGGCGTGCCAGGGCGGCGCGGGCGAGGTGATCCCGCGGCTCGATCAGAGCGATCCGCCGTCGGGCCGCTGCGTGCGCTGATTAGCCGGGTTTGGCTTTGGTAAAGGCCTGCTGCAGACCGTCGAGTACGGAAAAGAAGATATCGGTGCCGTAGCCGACAAGGAACGCGATCGCCAAGGGCGACAAGGACGCGGCCGGTCCCACCGCGAAGCTGCTGCTGAACAGGCCAACCACACCGCCGCCAATCGCCGCAATGATCAGCCGCGCCGAATCCGTGACCGACGGCAAGAAGGTGCGCGCCTTGATCTGTTCGGAAAACACCCGCAGCAAATAGGCGAAGGCGCCGAAGATCGCATAGAGCGGCGGCAGCAGAAAATTGGTCATCGCGCCATAGGTGAGCGACGCGCGCCTCTGGATGTCCTGCGCGAAAAACCGTATCGGCTGATAAACCTTCGTTTTTGCCGTCACCTCCCTCGGGAGGTCCACCGGCAGAATTATCTCCATATCCGCGTCTTTGATCGGCTGACCCTGTTCGTTGGCCGGAAACTGATTCCAGGCGAGCACGAAAACGCTCAGCTCATGCGAAAGCCCGGACACTTCGCGGATCGTGGCGGCATATTGCTGGAGGTTCGTCAGTGCACCCGGCTGTGGCATGGCGCCGTTTTGGCCTTCGATGCCCGCATTCAGCGTGACGGCAAGTTCGTTGGCGCGCGTAATGTCGGCGGTCAGCGTATCCGAAAGCCGAGTCGTCACATAAGAAAGAACCGACGAAATCAGGAGGAAAATCCCCAGCCAGATCGCTTTCTTGTGGTGGCGTATCGTGTTCGATGCCTGGTTCTTGCAGGCCCGCAGCGTGTCGGCGGTCACCGGTTTCAGCCGCGCGGCCAGTTTGGTCATGGCAGCAAGCGCTCTTACGGTGTCGTCATTGCCGAGCTTATCGCCTGCGCCCGCGGAGACGATGGTCTTGACCATCTCCTGATCCAGATCGATTCCCGCCTGGCAGGCATATTCGAGCAGATATTCCGCATCTTCCAGCAAGCGGTCCGAGCCGATGACCGTGGTCTTGTTTTCGCGGCGTTTGCGGTGAAACAGGTTTCGCCCGAGGAAGGTGACGTTTTCGGCGGGCGCGTTTGACTGGGTCTCCTGCCGCAAAGGCAAAGGACCGGTTTGCGCACCAGCATCCATGGCCATGGCTGCCCTCCCCAGACGGATTAACCATAATCAGTCTAGCCCGGCCGTGGCATGGCGCGCCAGGGTTCGGGTGCAAGGGCGCAATCGCCGGCCAGAAGGCGCAAGGCCGCGCCGCTCAGTGGCCTTCGATGGTCGTGAGTTCCTTGTCGTTGCTGTCCACCACGAAGATGGCCAGGAGCTTGGCGGGTTCCGTCGTGCTGGCGTTTTCGCTGATGGTGTGGTGGGCGCCGGGCTTTTCCGACCAGCTTTCGCCCGCCCGATAAATCTTTACTTCACCGCCATCGACCTGGCTGCGAATGGCGCCCGACAGCACATAGCCGGTCACGAATGCCGAAGGCGCATGGTGGTGAGGCGGTGTCTTGCCGCCGGGAGCATAATTGACAACGAATCCAACCAGGCTCTTTCCGGGGATGTTGGGGATCGCCTCTCGGAACGCCTGCATTGGCGCTTCCCGCTGTGGGGTTTGGGCGGCTGCTGCGCCGGGAACCGGCGCCAAAGAGACAAACAATGCAGCCAGGCCGAACCGCATGAGCGGTTCGCGGATTGGGCCGGCAGCGCGATGCGCATCGTTGATCTTTGGCATGGCACACTCCCGATTGAGAGAACGCATTTCCTGTTTGGAATGCCGTGGCAGGAGGAGACCGCTCATGCCGCCTTTTTCATATCGGAGGGATGCACCGCTCTCGCGCCGATGGCAAGCCGGTTCCACACATTGATCATGGCAATCGCGATCGACAAATCGGCCAGTTCCTTTTCCGAAAATTGTTGCCGGGCTTGTTCGTAAACCGAATCGGGCGCCCGCGAATGGGCGATATCCGTAAGCGCTTCCGCCCAAGCGAGAGCCGCGCGTTCGCGCGCCGAATAGAGCGCTGATTCATGCCAGGCGTTCAGCAAATACAGACGCGCTTCGGCCTCGCCGAGCTTTCGCGCCTCCTCGGTGTGCATGTGCAGGCAATATTCGCAGCCATTGATCTGCGAAACCCGCGTTTTCACCAGCGCAAGCAGTTTGTGATCGAGCCCGCTCGCCTCCACATATTTCTCGACGCCGCGAAGCGCGGCCACGCCTTCGGGGGCAACGGTGTAAGCGTTGATTCTTTGCGGCATGGGTGGTCCTTTCCCATTCAAAATCGTCCGATGCGCTGCCAACGCAGACACCACAGGATGGTTTCAAAGCGGCCTGTCAGTCAAATTGAGGAGAACTTTGTCTGTGATTGGCTATTGGGCATCCGACATCTCTCGATGCAAAAACTGATGGAAGGAGCATCTGTCGAGCGTTTGTCCACAATGAGCGCAGAGTTTTGAACCCGCGTGGATGGGAGTCTTCCTCCCAACTTCATAGGCTCGTTCTGTTTCAGCCGCGAGTTCCTGCAAGTGCGAATTGTTACCGGTGTTTCCGCCGGCCGCAGTTCCGGGCCAATCGCTCGATTGATGCTGAATGTTCCGCCGGTTGGCGGGGCGCCGCCTGATCACGAGCCCGCAATTGGAGCATTTAAGAAATGGCCTGCGGCGAAACAATGCCCAAGCGGATGGCGTATGCCGCTCCAGCGTGCAGGTACATTCAGGACAAGGATCGCC
>DATARE010000129.1:0-11382 GCA_036264295.1 Micropepsaceae bacterium
CATCTCCAGGAAGTAGGGATTGTCCGGCTCGTCCTTCAGCAGACCCTGAATCTCTGCCAGCGCCATTTTCATATCCGGCGTTTTGAAATAGGCCATAGCACGCGCATAGCGCGCAGGCTTGCCGGTATCGGAGACGGGATATTGGCGCAACGTTACTTCCGGCCGCTGAATATAGCCGCGCAGCTTGGCGCGCATCATGTCCCAAGCATATTGCGATTCCGGGCTATCTTTCACGTCGCGATAGGGCGATGCGTCTACCAGCCCCTGCAAATTGGCGATGCGGTCCGATGATGCCGGGTGAGTCTGGGCATACGGATCGGCGCGCCGGGCCGAAAGAATTTCCTGGTTTTCGAAGCGCCGGAAGACTTCCAGCATGCCTTGGCCGGACTGGTGTGTCGCGGTGAGGAATCGCACGCCCGCCTGATCGGCAGAGGATTCCTGGGTTCGCGAGAAGGCGAGGAATGTCCGCTCCGCGATCTGTTGGCCGCCCAGCAGGATGGCCTGTCCGGCATCGCCGGCGCCTGCCAGCATCGCGGCCAAGCCCGCGGCCATCGACAGCAGCAATGGCAAGGTCGCGGCTTTGATGCCGGCGGATGATCGTATCAAATGGCCGTCGGCCATGTGCCCCGTCTCGTGCGCCATCACGCCGGTGATCTCGTTGGGCGTATCGAGCGCCATCAGAATGCCGGTGTTCAGGAACATGTTCTGGCCTTCGGCGACGAAGGCATTGATCGACGGGTCCTGCACGATGTGCAGGCGCACGGATTCGGGGCGCAGGCCCGCCACCACCAGGATGGGATCGAGATAGCCGCGCAGCACGCGCTCGGCTTCGGTATCGCGGATGGTCGATATGCCCTGGCCCTGGGCTTGGGCGGTATAGGACGGCAGCGCAATGAACAATGTCATCAGCAGGCCAGCCACAGCCAACCCGAAGACGGGCCGCAAAGCCGAAAGCTTGCCTTTCACCGGCGCAAACTCCTTCGAACCATTCCCCGCCGAGCCGGACGGTAGGATTCGGCCCCCAACGCGTCAATGGCGCGGTTCATGATTTCGCCGTTACCCTGGGCGGCCAGGGCAATGTCACATCCTGACGTCACATCTTAAAACGGCGCTGCCACCAGCCTTTGCGCGAATTTTGGTCTTCCGCCGGGACGGACTCCGGAATCGGGTTTTGCACCATGGATTCCGCGGGATTTGGCGCGCGTGGCGCCGGCATCTCCGCTGGAGGCTCTGCCGCAGTGGAAACCTCAGGCGCAGCGGCGATTTCGGACGTCGCAGACGGCTCCGGTGACGAAATGCTGGCGGCAACGGGCAGTGGTCCCGGCAAGGGTGCCGGGCTGCTGTGTTCCGCCGCTTGATCGGCCAGGGACCATAGGGGAGAGGACTCCATGTTGGGGACAATGGTGGTTTGGACCCCGGCAGGCGCGGCAAAAGCCGGTGCCATCGCTATCGGCTGGTCTTCTCCATTGTGGCCCTCCTGTTCGCCATGCTGACCGCCCGTTTCGCCCGGACCGCCACGGCGTCCGCGGCGGCCTCTGCGGCGGCGGCGGCGGCGATGTTCGCCGCCTTCGCCTGAAGCGGCTGGGGCGGAGCCGGCTTGGGCGGCGTGTTCGGCGCCGTTTTCTTCCGCTTCGTTTTCGTCGTCCTCGTCATCGGCATCGCTTTGCACGGCAAGCGCATCAGAGCCGGATTCGGCCAGCATGGGAGATGGCTCGAAATCGCCGGCACGCGGCTCCAATTCATGTTCCGGCGTCGGGGACCCTGGTTGGCCTCTGCCGCGTCCGCCGCGGCGGCGGCGGCGGCGTTTGCGCCCGCGTCCCTCGCCATTGCCCGAATCGGCCCGCTCCGGCTGGGCTGCGGTTTCGCTGCGCGGGGCCGGCTCCACGGGCGCCTCTACGATGGTGACATCGGTTTCGGGCTCTTCGGTCTCCGAATTCTGGAATCCGGCTTCGACCGAAACCGCTATCGCTTTGGGACGGGGCGTCGGAATGCGCACGCCGGTGCGCTCGATTTCGAAACTGCCGCCCATCATATTGGGCTGCGGGTCGAAGCTGATCGCCAGATCATAGGCCTCTTCGATGCGCGCGATTTCGCGGCGCTTCTGATTGAGCGTGTAGATGGTGACATCGGCGGGCGCCCGCACGGTGACGTTTGCCGCGGGTTGCTTCTGTCCCTCCTCATCGAGCGAACGCAACAACCGCAATGCGGCGGATTCGGTGGAACGGATAAGGCCCTGGCCGTTGCAATGCGGACAGGTGACGGTCGAGCCCGCGAGCACGCCGGCTCGCAGGCGCTGGCGCGACATTTCCAGCAAGCCGAATTGGCTGATCTTCCCGATCTGGATACGGGCGCGGTCGCCGCGCACCGCATTGTGCAGCCGCTTCTCGACATTGCGATCGTTCTTGCTGTCCTCCATGTCGATGAAGTCGAGCACAATGAGGCCTGCAAGATCGCGCAATCGCAATTGCCGCCCGATCTCGTCGGCGGCTTCGAGATTGGTTTTGTAGGCGGTATCTTCGATGGAGTGTTCGCGGGTCGCTTTGCCGGAGTTCACGTCGATGGCGACCAAGGCTTCGGTCTGGTTGATAACGATGTAGCCGCCGGATTTGAGCTGCACCACCGGGCTGAACATCGCGTCGAGCTGGGCTTCCACGTGATAGGATTGGAACAGCGGCAGCGGTTCCTTGTACGGCTTCACGTTCTTGGCATGGCTCGGCATGAGCATGCGCATGAAGTCCTTCGCATCGCGATAACCGGCATCGCCGTCGACGACGATCTCCGAGATATCCTTGCTGTAGAGATCGCGGATGGCGCGTTTGATCAGGCTGCCTTCTTCGTAGACGAGCGCCGGCGCGTTCGATTTCAGTGTCAGTTCGCGCACCGTGTCCCACAGGCGCAGCAGATATTCGTAATCGCGCTTGATCTCGAGTTTGGTGCGGTTGGCGCCCGCGGTGCGGATGATCAGGCCCATGCCCTCGGGCAGTTCCAGCGATTGGGCCGCGGATTTCAAGCGCTTGCGGTCCGCCGCATTGGTGATCTTGCGGGAGATGCCGCCGCCGCGCGGCGTGTTGGGCATCAGCACGCAGTAACGGCCAGCCAGCGACAGGAATGTGGTGAGCGACGCGCCTTTGTTGCCGCGCTCTTCCTTGACCACCTGCACCAGCATGATCTGGCGGCGCTTGATGACTTCCTGGATCTTGTATTGGCGGCGGCGCGGCGGACGCGGACGGTCCTGGTGCCGATCGTTCTGGCGCGGCCCCCGCCGCTGATGGGAGGCAGGCGCCCCGGTGCTTTCGGCCTGCACGAGTGCGGACTGCTGAGACGCCTGTTCGCCGGCCTCGCCGGAGGATCCGTTGCCGTCGGCTTGCGCCGAACGTCCTTCTTCGGTGGTGTCGGAGCCCAGCACGATTGCGCCGGAGTCCGCTCCAGATTCTCTTTGTACGGAGGATTCATCGGTTTCGTCTTGGCGGACCCCGTCGTCAGAAATTAACGCCGGTTCGGCACCGGAGCCGGTTTCCGCCGCGGCAGCCGATTCCGCAGACGAAGCTGCGGCATCTTCGGCGGCCGCGGTCTCGTCCGTGTCGTCTTCGGCGTCATGTGCCGATTCGCCTTCGTCGTGGTCTTCGCCTTCTTCCTCTTCGATCATCGGCTGCTGCGCCGGTGCGCGCGCGATATCGACGGAATCGAAATCTTCCTCCGCCATCATGCGTTGGGTTTGCGCTTCCAGGATCGCCATGCGGTCGGCGACCGGGATTTGGTAATAGTCCGGATGGATTTCGGAAAACGCGAGGAATCCCTGGCGATTGCCGCCATATTCGACGAAGGCCGCCTGGAGCGACGGCTCCACGCGGGTGACTTTCGCGAGATAGATATTGCCTTTAAGGGGCCGCTTGCTCGCGGCTTCGAAATCGAATTCTTCGACTTTATTGCCGTCTAGAACAACGACCCGGGTTTCTTCCGGGTGGCTCGAATCGATCAGCATACGTTTGGGCATGGAATACTCCGTGGGCGCTCATGGGCCGCAACACACGGGCGCGCGCGAACCTGGCGCGGGCGGGATCGTGCGGCGAACGGCGCCGATTCTGAGGTGAAGTGTCAGTCAAATCGCTTGAAGGAGACGGCCGCCTGTTGCGGTCCGGCGCTATCGCGTGCGGCAGGGCAAACGCTGACTGCCCCATCGGGGGGCTTTGCTGCGCGCGAAGAAAACCGATGCCAACCATCTCATTTTGAACCGGCTAGGTCGGGGCGCTTTCAAGCGTTCACCCCAGCCGGCGCTTATCCCTTGGGCCGTCATTGCGTCGCCGCAATGACGGGAATTTCAGAGGTTTCCGCCCCGATTCCGGCGCTCTCGAAGCGCATGGGACCTTTTGCGGAACCCTGTTCGTCTCAAAAGGCGGTCGTGAGGACTCGGTCCTTCAAGGCGAACGATTCTTTCTATTGGCGGTTGCGCCCCCCCGCAAGGGGCTTGATGCACCCGTGCCACGGGTTTGGCGGAATTTCTTCAATTTCCCGTAGAAGGGGCGAGAAAAGCGCAAATAGGCTTTAGCCCCGATTCGCTAACGAAGTATAAAGGCTTCGAATCGAGATTGGTAAAGACCAGCGGTTTTGCGCCAGAGGATGGTTTACCGGGAATGATCGAAGGCCTGTGCGGGGTTAGGCATTGGGGCATCCGCTTCGGCCTCGGCATGGTGCTGGCTTTGGGCGCCGCTTTTGCCGACGCTGCCCAGCCGGTTCCCTCGCGGCGGCCCGCGCCGCCGAGCACCCATATCCAGGCGTCCGCGCATCAAGACGCGCCGGCCGCCAAAATCACGGTTCCCATGGTTCTCGGGCTCAAACTCGCCGAAAGCCCCGGCCGGGCCCGTTTCATGGTCGAGTTCAGCGATCCGGTGGACGCGCGTGTTTTCACGCTGACCAATCCCAACCGCGTCGTGATCGATATGCCCGATGTCCAGTGGCGTATTCAGGACCCGGCGCGCCCCTCGGGCAAAGGCACCGTCAAGAGCTACAGCTATGGGCAGTTCCGCAAGGGCAATTCGCGGCTGATCGTCGATCTGAACGGCCCCGCGAAAGTGGGGACGCCTGAGCTGCTTCAGCCGGAAGGCGGGCAGGGCTTTCGTCTGCAATTCGATCTGACGCCAACCAATGCAGCGGAATTTGTCGCCCATGCCGGCTGGCCGTCCGATTTGCAGCCGGGCTTGCAAACCGCCGCAGCGACGGGCTCCACGTCCGCTCTTCGCACCGCAAGCGCGAGCGCAAAGCCCATCATCATCCTGGATGCCGGACATGGCGGCGTCGATCCCGGCACGCATGGTCAAAGCGGGATCGTGGAAAAGGACCTGGTTCTTTCCGTTACCCGCGCGCTGCGCAAAACGCTAGAAGCGACGGGGCGTTATCGCGTGCAACTGACGCGCGACAGCGACGTATTTATTCCGTTGCGTGAACGCGTGAACATCGCCCGCGCCGCTCACGCCGACCTTTTTGTTTCTCTGCACGCGGATTCGAACGACCACCGCGAGATTCGGGGAGCTTCCGTGTACACCCTGTCCGAAGATGCTTCCGACCGCGAAGCCGCCAAGCTCGCGGATAAGGAAAACATGTCGGACCTGATCGGTGGCGTCGCCTTGACCGGCCAAAACAATCCGGTCGCCAACATCCTGATCGATCTCACCCAGCGCGACACGATGAACCGGTCGCTGCGGTTTGCCGAGACGGTGCTGGGTGCGCTGCCGGCGGTGACCTCGATTCAGCCCGCATCGCCGCACCGTTCGGCCGGATTCGCCGTTCTGAAGGCGCCCGATGTGCCTTCGGTCCTGATCGAGCTTGGCTACCTGACCAATGGCAAGGACGAGAGCGAAATGGCCACGGAAGCGTGGCGAAACCGGGTTTCGCAGGCCATTTCCGAGGCAATTGACGCGCATTTCAGCACCGGAACGCGGTTGTTACTGCGCCAGGCGTCCAACCCATGACGAGGGCCATTCTCCGGTCACATTCTGGGTGCTATTCAAGGCGCCGAAGGGCCATTGGGCCGAGCATCGCGGCATGGCCGCTAGAGACGCGAACTAGAGACGCGAATTTATGAAGAAGCCGGTTCGAAGCGTGCCTGCGAAAAATGGCGTCCCTGCGAAACGCAGTCTTGGCAAGACGATCCGGAATATCGTGCTCGGCGCTTTCGCAAGTGTGGTGCTGGTCGGTTTCCTGCTGACGGCGACTTACGTCTTCTGGCTCACGCGCGATCTTCCCAGCTACGACACGTTGGCCCATTACGAGCCGCCTGTGACAAGCCGCGTCTATGCGGGCAATGGCACGCTGATCGGCGAATATGCCCGCGAGCGGCGGTTGTTCGTGCCGGTGGGTCAGATGCCGGCCCAGCTGAGGGAGGCGTTCCTTTCCGCCGAGGACAAGAATTTCTACAGCCATCCCGGCGTGGACGTGTTCGGCATCCTCCGCGCCGGCCTGAACGACATCCGCAATTCCGACAAGCGGCCGCAGGGCGCTTCCACCATCACCCAGCAGGTCGCGCGCAATTTCCTGCTGTCGAACGAGCTTCGCTTCTCGCGCAAGATCCGCGAGATGGTCCTGGCGATGCGCATCGACAATGCGTTCTCGAAAGACCAGATCCTCGAACTTTATCTGAATGAGATTTTCCTCGGCGAGAACTCCTATGGCGTGGCCGCCGCGGCCACCAATTATTTCGGCAAGTCGCTGGACGAGTTGACCCTGTCGCAGACCGCGTTCCTGGCGGCGCTGCCCAAGGGCCCCGCCAATTACAGCCCGACCCGCCACAAGGAAGCGGCCATCGCGCGGCGCAACTATGTTCTCGAGCAGATGTACGAGAACGGCTACATCAACCGCGACCAGATGAAGACGGCGGAAGCCGAAGATCTCGTCACCTATGACCGGCCGTTCGGCGCGGTGGTGGCCGATGTGGATTATTTCGTCGAGGAAGTCCGCCGCACGCTTTATGAGAAATATGGCCAGAAGGCGCTCTATGATGGCGGCCTGCAGGTCCGCACGACACTCGATCCGAAATTGCAGGACATTGCGGTGCGTTCGCTGCGCGCCGGGCTTATCGCCTATGACCGCCGCCATGGCTTCCGCGCGCCGATCAAGCATGTCGACCTGAAGGGCGACTGGCCGGCGGCGTTGAAGGCGACACCGAACAAATCCGGCGTGCCGAGCTGGCGCGTCGCCGCGCTGACCGCCATCAAGGACGATGCGCATGTGACCTTGCAGGACGGCGGAGCCGGAATCGTTCCGGCGGCCGAACTGCCCTGGACGCGCGGCCGTCTGAAAGCAGGCGATATCGTTTATGTGGAAGCGATGTCGGGCGAAGGCGTTGCGCCGGGCACCTACACCATCCGCGAAGTGCCGCAAGTGAATGGCGCCATCGTTGCGATGGATCCGTTCACCGGTCATGTGCTGGCATTGTCCGGCGGTTTCTCCTATGGCTCCTCGCAGTTCGACCGCGCCATGCAGGCGCTGCGGCAGCCGGGTTCGACCTTCAAGCCGTTCGTCTATGCGACCGCGCTGGATCAGGGTTACACACCCGTCACCAAGGTTCTCGATGCGCCTTTCGCCGCGCCGCAAGGGCCGGGCCTGCCGCTGTGGACGCCGGAGAACTATGAGGCGGGAGATTATCTCGGTCCCACCACGCTGCGGCGCGGTGTCGAGCTGTCGCGCAATCTGATGACGGCGCGGCTGGCCCACACCATCGGCATGCAGCCGATTGCCGACACCGTGCAGCGCATGGGCGTCTACAACAAGCTGCCGCTTTATCTCGCGAACTCGCTGGGTGCGGAAGTGACGACCTTGCTGCGCCTGACGACCGGCTATGCGGAGTTCGTCAATGGCGGGCGCAAGTTGGAAGCAACGCTGATCGACCGCGTGCAGGACCGTCATGGCAAGACGATCTACCGCTTCGACAAACGCACCTGCGCCGATTGCGCGCAAACCGATTGGAAGAACCAGGAAGAACCGCTGCTCGACGAAAACCGCGAGCAGGTGCTTGATCCGCGTACGGCCTATCAGATCGTCTCGATCCTGGAAGGCGTCGTGCAGCGCGGCACCGGCGTCGCCATCAAGGCGGTCGGCAAGCCGCTGGCCGGCAAGACCGGAACCTCCAGCGATTTCCGCGATGCGTGGTTCGTCGGCTTCTCGCCCGATCTGGCGCTGGGCGTGTTCGTCGGCAAGGACAATTTCCAGACGCTCGGCAATGGCGAACAGGGCGCGCTTGCCGCCGCACCGATCTTCCGCGATTTCATGAAAGAGGCTTTGGCCGATCAGCCGGGCACGCCGTTCCGCACGCCGCAGGGCATTGTGCAAGTGCCGATTAATCCCGTTAGCGGCGCTGAGGTGGTGGAGGGGACACCCGGTTCCATCCTGGAAGCGTTCAAGGCCGGAACCGAGCCCGGCGCAAATTACGCCGTGTCCGATATCGAAGACCCGGGTGTTGCGGTGCCGACAGTCGCGTCCGCGCCGGCGGGTGAGGGCCAGGGCGCAGCAACCCCTGCCGCAGCTTCGGGGCAGCCGCCGCCCGTCACCACCATCGGCACGGGCACCGGCGGGCTGTATTAGGCTTATGTCCGCACGGACACCTGACGATCAGGATAGTTGACTTAGAAACGCCTGCACTGAAGCAAGAAACCATTCCCTTTGGTCGCGATGGACGTAATGCCCGCCGGCCTCGGCTGTGAGATGGCGTGAACCAGGATAGCGCGCGGCCAAATCGGATTGAGCCTTCGTCCACAGCGTGTCGAACGACGATGTAGCCTTGCCCGGTCGAGAGAGCACCAGGACAGGTTTGTTCTTCAACGGCGCCGCGCCTTCCACCTGCTCCATCACCGAGGCAAGAGCAGCGGCTTCGTCGCGCGCTCCCTTCGGCATGAACCAAACCAACCATGCCGGCGGAAGGCACATGCCGGCGCCGGCGGTGGCCATGCATTGCCGGCTGAAATCGGCAGGACGAGACTCTTCCAGGATGAGACCAGCGGTTTGATCGGGGTGCTTGGCCGCATAATATTCTGCAAACAGACCACCCAGCGAATGGCCGGATAGAACGAACGGGCCAGCCACGCCGCTTTGCGCCAGCAGACCGGACAACTCCCGCTCGGCTGCGGCGGCATCACGCGGGCCATTTCCCGGCTCGCTGCCGCCATAACCGGCGCGGTCATAGATGATCACCGTCCGGCTCTTCCCAAGCTCTGCGGCCACGTCCTGAAACGTCGCCATGCCGTCGCCCAGACCCGAGAGCATGACGACCGCCGGACGGCCACTTCCCACCACGCGGAAGCTGACGTGATGGCCGTCGACAAGGGCTGTCCGTTCACCGTGGCGCGCCACAGCCGGGGGGAGCGCCACAATGGCCAAAATCAGGCTGCCCAACAGCCCGGCAGCGAGCCTGCGAAGCCAGAAAGGCTTCCTCTCTTTACCTAAGAGAAGTGAAAGGTGCTCCGGAATTGGCATCTTGCGAAATGGGCTTACATTCGCGCCGCCTGTATTCCCGCGGGGTACGAGTCCAAAGGCGGTCTTCGTGGACGCGCCCAGGATGCGAAATACTTGCCCCAGAATTTCGCGCGGATCGCGTCGGTACACACCCGACAGAAACATGCGGCAATGAACTCGAACATGTTGGTAGGTTGAATTCTGGCCGAGGACATGTGCCCGCTCCAGATGCCGGAAGCCTGCCAGGAACTCGCCCCGGCTTGCCAAAGCATCCGCTGCATCGAGGTCTATCTGGAGATACCGGCTGATAGGGTCCTGCAAGGTCGTCATGACATTCCCCCGGCGGATTGGCGCACCAATTCCGTGGGTGCCTGCGTTGACAGTGCTGAACGGCTAAGGCGCCAAGCCAGATACGACGCCGCGGTCATGTCGTAGCTCAGGCAAAACATGGGCCACCAAGCGGGCACGCCGGGATCGGATATCAGATTGGAATGGATGAGATCGAAAAGGCCGTGGCCGGCCAATGCGGCGACGATCAGCCAAAGATTGGTTTTGAAGCCGATGACGGCGACCACCACAAAAATGGCGAATCCTGCCGTTTCCCAACCCAACGCAGAACCAGAACCACCCATGATGGCGAACAGTTCATAATAAGATGCAACGATCACGGTGACGACTGGGTAGAACGCGCGGTCTCGGTCAAACCCGGTGGCGGTGGCGAATAACGCTGCCAGCAAAGCCAACGAAATTCCGACGACATATTCCATAATGTTTCTCCGCTTATCGCGTGATGAAAAGCGAGCGCCAGAGCCGCCACCGGCGTGGCTCTGGCGCTTGCTCCAAAGTCAACCCTTGCAATCGCAGTTGGGCGCGCAAGTTTCGCCTGACGCGCATTCGCACGCAGCGTCACAGCTGCAATTTGTGCCGCATGTGCAGTTCTCGTTTTGGGAAGCGCACGCGCAGCTTTGATTGCAGGTGCACGATGTGGTGTTGAATTCGTTTGCCATTGGAACCTCCTGGGTTTTCGGTTGTAACGACCGATACCTAACCCGGCGTGGAAGGCGTGCACTTGAACGAAGGGGCTAAATAATGCGCAAAGCCGCAGCTTTGATGCCGAACATGCGCCGGAACGTGCGGCTGAAATGGGCGGAGTCGGCGAAGCCTGCCTCATGCGCAGCCTTTGTCAGGGAAGCCCCGCCGGCGAACACGCCGACCGCCTTCATGATGCGCAGCCAGAGAAGATAGTTTCGGAAGGGCAACCCCGTTTGTTCCACGAAGAGGTGGCGGACGCGGCCAGGCGAGAGTCCTACGCTTTTGGCAGCCGCGGCGAGGGTTATTGGATCGTCAAGGCGCGAAGCGACATAAGCGGCGATTTTTTGCACACGGGGATCAGGCAATTCCGGCTCCACGAGACCAGCAAGACGCGCGACAAAGGACCGTCCAAGCACGATGAGAGATGCATCGTCTTTGTTCGCGTCCCCGGAGGCAAGCTTCAGCCGTTCGATCAAGTCCCCGACGAGATCGGAAGGAATCGGCGCCAAGGACGTGCTTTTGAACAGGCTCTGAATGATCGCCCGTCCCGATCGGCTTTCGGGTTCAACGAACAGAATGGCGATGCATCCTACCGCCTCGAAAATATGGCTAACATCCGGGGCGACAGCCGCGCTGCTCGAAATGCGCTGATCGCGGGTCCGAAGTTCAAACCGTCCACCCAGGGATAGAGTCACTTGAACCGCGTGGTGCGAGTGAAAATCCGTCGTATTCGAGACATTCCCCGCAGCGGGAATCGCCTCCATGATCCAGAGGCTAGCCCCTTCCCACATCAGAATGCGCCCACGTCCTGCTGCCGCCACCATCCCCGAAGATTAGACGACTTTGAACGCGAAGCGCTCAAAAATCGAACGGCAATGCCCTCGCCAATGGCATGGCAGTTGAATTATC
>DATARE010000152.1:0-1840 GCA_036264295.1 Micropepsaceae bacterium
CTGAAGCAAAGCGTGGAAACCGTTTCGCGCGGCGGCATGGATTTGACCGCCAGCGGCTCGGACCAGACCTGGGCGGTCATCGGCGCCACGCGCATTCTTCTGGATGTTGTGGAAGGGAAGAATCCGGCGCGCGCGAGTCTCGCGGCCAAACGCGCGGCGGAGTTCTTTGAGACCTCGCTGAAGCACAATCCGTCGAAGCACGCGATTGCCTGCGTCAAGGGCTGCGCCTTCTGCTGTCACGTCAGCGTCACCGCGACCGCGCCGGAGATTTTCCTGGTCGCCGGCACTTTGCGCGAACACTACAAAAGCAATCTCGAACCCATTGTCGCCCGCGTTCGGGCCGCCGACCAGCGCACGCGCGGGCTGACCAGCATGGAGCGGGCGCAACAGAAAATTCCCTGTGCGCTGCTGGAAAACAATATGTGCAGCGTCTACGCGGCGCGGCCCGCCGCCTGCCGCGGCTTCACCTCGACCTCCGCGAAGGCCTGCGAGGGCGGCTTCAACGGCGAGAATGTGCAGATTCACACACCGACCGTTTGGACCAGCCTGCGCAGCGCCCACAAGCAGGCGCTGTGGGCCGCCCTCGCCGCGGCGAAATTGCCGACTGCGCTTTACGAATTCCACCACGGGCTTCTGATCGCGCTGGAAACGCCCGATGCGGAACTGCGCTGGCTGAAGGGCGAGGATATTTTCGCCGGCGTGGCGCGCGAATATCTGGGCGATGCGGCGGCCAATGCGCAAAATCAGAAGATCATCGACACAATGATCGCGGGCGCGCTCGGCAAGGAATTTCCGTAGCGCGCCCGCCTGTCGCGTTCTATTCGACCTGTTTGGTGATGGGCTGGCCCTTCGGTCCGACGAAGGTGGCGAGCGCCACCGCCGGCACCGTGCCCATATTGATGCCTTCGTGCACCTTGCCCGCTTCGACGAAGAACACGTCGCCGGCCTTATAGGTGGTCTGCGGCTTGCCTTCGTAATCGAGTGCAAGCGCGCCCGATTGCACATACACCATCAACGCGCCCGGATGGCTGTGCTTGCCTTCGCGCCCGCCGACCGGAATGGTGACCGAAATCAACGCTTCGGTCATGTTGGGGATGGGCAGATCTTCCTGCTTCAGCACCTTGCGCACGACCGCCGGCGCATCCGCGGCCGCCACAGGCAGCGCGCCGCCAACGAAGCTCGCCGCCAAAGTGAGCGCCACGGCGCCGATTGCAAAATTACGCATTCAAATTCCTCCCGAATCTCGATCCATCCCGAATTGCCGGGATTTCCGATCGTCCGTTTCACGATAGCAAGTTTCCCGCGCATCAGGAAACAGGGATGCGCGCTTCCAAACGCTGCGCCATCCAATCGGCCGAGCGCGCCCGATATTTATAGAACCGGTTGTGGGCAACATGATTGCCATCTTCCACGATCAAGAGCGTGGTGGGGCCCTTGGTCTCGCGCGCAAGCCTCTGCGCATCTTCCGGCGGACAGAGCCGGTCGAGCCCCGCCGCGATCACGAAGAGCGGGCATTCGATTTTCCCTCCCAACCCTTCCATCGAGAGCGTGAAGGCTTTTTCGCGCGCTTCGGCTTCGCTCGCACTGTGGCTGCGCACGATATAGGCATCGCGGGTGAGGCCCGGCAGCTTGTCCCACAGCGCGCCCCAATTGTAGGGACCGCAATTGGCTATACCCGCGCGGATGCGCTTTTCGAACGCCACCGTGCGCGGCGCATAATAGCCGCCGAGGCTGATGCCCCAAATGCCGATGCGATTGGTGTCGAGATCGGGGCGATTGGCGATCAGCCAATCGATCACCGGCGCGACCACGTTCTCGTAATCGTAGCGAATGGGGAAAT
>DATARE010000176.1:0-27849 GCA_036264295.1 Micropepsaceae bacterium
GACGAAGCGGATGCGCGTGCCGAAACCGCACTCGCCCGTGTTGGGCTTGAAGGTTTTTCGGGAGCCTATCCCCGTGCTCTTTCCGGCGGCATGCGCATGCGCGTGTCGATTGCGCGCGCCGTCGCCGCAAAGCCGCAGCTCCTCTTGATGGACGAGCCTTTCGCGGCGCTGGATGAAATCAGCCGCGAGGCGCTGAACGACGATCTGCTAAAGTTGTGGCGCGAGGATGGGCTTTCCATCGTCTTTGTCACCCACAGTGTCTATGAAAGCGCGTTCCTCTCGACCCGTATCGTGACACTGACACCGCGTCCCGGCCGCATGGCGAGCGAAATCCGGCTTGCGTCGCCGCCGGACCGCAATTCCCGCTGGCGCATGTCGCCCGAATTTTCCGAAGCGGCGCACGCCGTCAGCACCGGGCTTCGCCATGCCACGGATGCGGCGGCATGATTTCGCTGTCGCGATTTTTGCGCATGATGCTGCCGGTGCTGTTGGGCGTCGCCGTTCTTCTGATATGGGAAGCCCTCGTCACTGCCTACCGTGTCCCGCGCTTCGTATTGCCGCCGCCTTCCGCGATTTGGGGCGCGTTGATCGATGATTTCCCTTCGCTCATGGCCTCATTGTGGACGACGTTGCGTATCACGCTGCTGGCCTTTGGGCTTGCTGTGATCAGTGGCGTCGCTCTGGCGGTGTTGTTCTCGCAAAACCGCATTGTCGAGATGGCGCTTTATCCCTATGCCGTCATTCTGCAGGTGACGCCCATTGTCGCCATCGCGCCGCTGATCGTGATTTGGGTGGGGTTCGAGCGGATCAATCTCGCGCTTCTGATCCTGGCCTGGATCGTCGCCTTCTTTCCTATTCTCTCCAGCACGCTTCTCGGTTTGCGTTCGGCCGATCACAATCTCATCGATCTGTTCCGGCTGCACGGCGCGTCCAATTGGCAAATCCTGACCCGGCTCCGCCTCCCTTCGGCTCTGCCCTTTCTGCTCAACGGCATGAAGACATCCGGCGGTTTGGCGCTCATCGGCACCGTCGTGGCCGAATATGGCGCCGGCTCGGGCACCGCCACGGGCCTGGCCTGGCGGATCGTTGAAGCGGGCAACCGGCTGCAGATCGCGCGCATGTTCGCGGCGCTCTTTCTGTTGGCAGCCCTCGGCGTTGCGATTTTTTTTGCGCTGGCCCTGCTGGAATACTGGGCTTTGCACAAATGGCACGAAAGCGCCGTGCGGAAGGAAATATAACACCGTACTTTAGGTATAATCATCTTATTTACACGAATTTTGTGTAATCTCTTGATTTCTCCGTTTGGGAATGTGATTTTCCGCGCCTGTTTTGGAGATCACCTCTCAATGCCGCATGTGCTGACCGCCAACCGCCTGAAAATCGGCGAAGTCGTCTATTGGGGCGGCCAGGGCTGGGTACCGCGCTTTTCCGATGCCGAGGTGCTTTCCGATGCCGATGCGGACGCCGCCCTCAAAGGGGCGTCCGCCTGGGTGCTGAAGGGCGAGGTCGTTGGGCCCTATCTGTTCGACGTACGGGTGAACGGCGGGCATACCGTTCCCGTCAAGATCCGCGAAGCCATCAGAGCGGCCGGTCCCACCGTCCGGCCCGATCTTGGAAAGCAGGCCGGCTGATGTACCGCTATGACGAATTCGATGCGCGATTTGTGCGCGAGCGCGCCGAACAGTTCCGCGGCCAGGTCACCCGGCGCATCGCCGGCGAACTGACCGAAGACGAGTTCAAACCCTTGCGGTTGATGAACGGGCTTTATCTCCAGCTGCATTCCTACATGCTGCGCATCGCCATTCCCTACGGCACGCTGAGCGCGCGGCAGCTGCGCAAGCTGGGGACAATCGCGCGCAAATATGACCGCAGTTACGGCCATTTCACGACGCGCCAAAATCTTCAGCTTCATTGGGCACAGCTGCCGCAGGTTCCCGACATTCTGCTGGAATTGGCGGACGTCGAGATGCATTGCATTCAGACCAGCGGCAACAGCGTGCGCAATATCAGCGCCGATCCTTTTGCCGGTGCGGCGGCGGGCGAGATCGAGGACCCGCGCATCCTTTCGGAAATCCTGCGTCAATGGTCGACGTTGCATCCGGAATTCTCGTTCCTGCCGCGCAAGTTCAAATTCTGCGTCATTGCCTCGGATGAAGATCGCGCCGCACTCCTGATCCACGACATCGCGGTCAAGGCGGTGCGCAACGAAGCGGGCGAGATCGGCTATCGCGTCTATGTCGGCTGCGGCTTGGGCCGTACGCCCTATCTCGCGCTCGAAATCGGCGCTTTCGTGCCCAAGCCGGATATTCTCTCGTTTTGCGAAGCGATCCTGCGCGTCTACAACGAAGCCGGACGGCGCGACAACATCCACAAAGCGCGCATCAAGATCCTGGTGCACCAGATCGGCATTGACGAGATGCGCCGCCGTGTCGAGGCGGAATACGCCGAGATCAAGAAAACCGGCGCCCTGCAACTGCCGGCCGAAGAAATCGCGCGCATCGCCGCCTATTTCGCAGCGCCTGCCTTCGCAACCTTGCCCGCGAAATGCGAGGCCTTCGAAGCGGCCAAACGCGACAATCGCGATTTCGCCAATTGGGTGAAGACCAATGTCCACCCGCACAAAATCCCGGGCTATGCGATTGCGACGATTTCGCTCAAACCCATCGGCAAAACCCCGGGCGATTGTTCAGCGGATCAGATGGAGGCTCTGGCCGGCCTGATGGATCGCTTCGGCCAGTCCGAAATCCGCGTCTCGCATGAGCAGAATCTGGTGCTCCCGCATATGCCTGTGTCCGACCTGTTCGCGCTGTGGCAGGAGCTGGTGCCGCTCGATCTGGCCACCGCCAATCACGGCCTCGTCACCGACATCATCGCCTGCCCCGGTCTGGACTATTGCGATCTTGCCAATGCGCGTTCCATTCCAATCGCGCAGGCCATCGCCAAGCGCTTTGCCGACATCGACCGCCAGCACGACCTCGGTGAATTGAAGATCAAGATTTCCGGCTGCATCAATGCCTGCGGCCATCATCATGTCGGCCACATCGGCATTCTCGGCGTCGATCGCAAAGGCGTCGAGAATTACCAGATCCTGCTTGGCGGTTCCGGTGCGGAAGACGCAAGCCTGGCCGAGATCATGGGGCCGGGCTTCGACTCCGAAGGCATTGTCGATGCGGTGGAGACGGTGATCGGCACCTACACGGATATTCGTCAGGACGGCGAGCGTTTCCTCGACACTTACCGGCGCGTCGGCCCAACCCCGTTCAAGGAGCGGCTTTATGCTCGTTAAGCTCAGCCGCGAGGGCGGTACGATCTCCGCCCATATGATCGAGGATTCTTTCACGCCGGTGGCGGATGGCGATCCGCTGCCGGCGGGCGCCATTCTGGTTTCGCTAAAGCGCTTTCTCGAAGACGCGGACGCGCTTTTGGCGCGCACGGTCCCGCTCGGCGTGCGGCTCGAAACGGCGGATTCCCCCGAAAAGCTGGGCAGCGCCGTGCACCACCTCGCTGTCATCGAGCTGCACGTGCCCTATTTCCGCGACGGCCGCGCCTTTTCCTGGGCCCGCCTGCTGCGGACACGGCTTGGTTACACCGGCGAAATCCGCATCACCGGCCATTTTCTCAAAGATCAGATGGCCTTCTATGCGCGTGTCGGGGCGGACGCCTTCGTCATCGTCCAAAACATCTCGCTGAGCGAGATTCAGGCGGCGTTTTTCGAGATGACAAATGTGTATCAGCCCTCGGTCGATCGCCGGTCCACCATCCGGCAGTTGCGTGCTACGCGGCCCGCCACAATTTCGGCCTCTTGAATTCTTAAGCTTGCGAACCTTCAATGCGCACTGACGTTACATTTGTGACGTTTTTTCGGAGGCACGCATGCGCAAAACCCTGATCCCGTGGCTGTTGTCGTCGGCGATGGTGCTGACGCCTTTGGCCGCCGCCCATGCGCAGACCTCGGTCGCTTGCATGTATATGCTGATGCGCGTCTACAAAGCCGAGATGGACGCCTGCCACGTGCCGTTAGCGCCCGACCGCGATGCCCGCTATCAGCGCATGCGCGCCAGCATGGAAGGCTTCATTCGCGCCAACGCCAAGAACGATCCGAACAAGATCCTTTCGAATGTCGAAACCGACAACATCAAGCGCGCCTTGGCGGGCCTGAAATCCTGCAAGTCGGACGATTTCAAATACGCCCAGCAGGCCATGGATCAGATCACCACGCCCGATCACGAGAAGATGATTCAAGGCACCTTGGGTCTTCCCCGTGACCCGATGGTGGGCGACTGCAGCAGCTGAGTCCCGTCGGGCGCGGGCTTGGCCCGCGTCGCTTGACCCTACCCCCCTGTGCGCCTAAGAAGCGCGCGCCTTTCGTTGGGGTTTGCGTCTATGAATGTCCAGCCGGCCCCCCGGGCGAGCCAAGCGCTCGTGCATTACCCTTCCTTCGCCGCGCTGATCGAGAAGACGCGCCCGACGCTGCCTTATTACGCGCTGCATCCGAAGCGTTTTCGCGCCGCCGCGAGCCGTTTCCTGGGGAACTTCCCCGGCACGACCATGTATGCCGTGAAAGCCAATCCCGCCTTGCACGTTCTGGATCAGATTTACGAAGCCGGCATTCGCCATTTCGATACCGCTTCGCTCGCCGAAATCGAACTGATCCGCGGCCGCTATCCTGACTCGGCCTGCCATTTCATGGCGCCGGTGCGGATACCCGGCGAGGCGGGCGCGGCATGGCGCCAGCACGGCCTCACCGATTTCGTGGTCGATTGCGACCCGGAGCTGGACAAGCTCCTGTCCGAAACCGAAGGCGGCAAGGGTTTGCGCATCTTCGTGCGGGTCGCGACGCCTCTTGGCGGCGCCATGCTGGAACTCTCGAGCAAATTCGGCACCACACCCGCCAATGCGGGCCGGCTTCTGAAACGCATCGCAGGGGCCGGGGCACGGCCCGCGCTGACCTTTCATGTCGGCTCGCAATGCCTGAGCCCGTTCACCTATGCGCAAGCGGTGGAACTGGCGCGGCGCGCCGTCTCTGCGGGCGGCGTCACGATCACCGCGCTCGATGTCGGCGGCGGTTTTCCCAGCGCCTATGTCGGCAATGACGTACCGCCCTTTCACTGGTATTTCGACACTGTCCGCCAAGCCATCGCCGATTTTCCCATGGAAAAGGGCGCCGACGTTTTCTGCGAGCCGGGGCGCGCTCTTTGCGCAGAGGGCGTGTCGCTGGTCACCCGCGTCATTCTACGCCGCGACGACCAATTGTTCTTGAACGACGGCATCTATGGCAGTTTCGACGAGCTCAACGTCCCGGCCTGGACAGCGGATTATCCGCGGCGGGTGTTTTCCTTCGGCCCCAGCGGACGGGTGCGCGAGCGGCGGGGGGAGCTCAAGCCGTTCAAGATCTTTGGACCGACTTGCGACACGCTCGACGTGCTGCCCCGGCCGCTTCTGTTGCCGCAGAGCATCCAGCAGGACGACTATATTGTGATGGAATCGGTGGGCGCCTATTCCATCGCGCTGCGCACCGGCTTCAACGGTTTTTATCCGAATGATTGGGCCATCGTAGACGGCGATTAAAGTCGCTACGCCGGTGAGAAAGCGCGGGCCAGCGAAAGCGCAGGCCCCGCGGCCCAGGAATCGGACAGCGGCACGCCGTGCTTTTCGATTTCCAGCATGGCATGGGCATAGCCCTGCGCAATGGTTTGCTCGAAGGATTTCCAATCGCGCATGCCGATGCCATCCAACGGCGGCTCGAACAGGAAATCGGCCTGGGCGCGAACGCTGCGCCGCTGCAGGTCGCTGCCGACCGTGCCGGCCCGCATCAATATCGAGATGATCGACGGCGAACCGCGCATCCGCTGGCCGATCAGCGAGAAGATGGAGCGTTCGCCGTAGCGCTCGTCATCGGCGCGTAGATCGATCTCACCGGCGACATCCACTGCGATGATGGGGCCGCGCGCTTCCGCGGCCATGACATCCACCGGCAGATTGTTCATCACGCCGCCGTCGACCAGCAAATGGCCGCCTTCGGTGACGGGCGGCAGGATGCCCGGCAACGCGACGCTGGCACGCAACGCACGCCATAGCGCGCCGGAGCGATGCACATAATCCCGGCCCGAAGTGAGATCGGAGGACACACAGAAATAGGGCTTGGCCAGATCCTCGATCCGCACATCGCCAAAATGCTTTTGCAGCAGTGCGCTCACCCTGGCGCCCCGGAACAACGCGATCATCGGAATCGTGAAATCGGAAAGCGGCTTGTTGACCACAAAGGCGTCGCGCACACGTTCGGAGATTTCGTCGATGTCCCATTCCATGGCGACGCCCGCCGCGACGATGCCGCCCATGCTGGCGCCGCCGACATAATCGAACGGCACGCCGGCCTCCTTCAGCGCCTTCAGCACGCCGATATGGGCAAATCCCCGCGCGCCGCCTCCGGCCAGCACGATGTTCACCGCCGAGCCCGCGATGAATCGCGCCAGCCTCTTCAAATCCGCCGTATTGCCAGCGCGCAAATGGTGGTGCGTCCCGTAAAGATCGCTGCGCAGTTCGATATGCTCCGGCACGCCGCGATGGGTACCATCCTCCGGATGCAGCAGCAGCAATTCGGGTGCGGTGTTCACCTCCCGTTTGAAAAAGCGCCGCTCAAAAGGGTGAAGCGGCATGTTCTTGTCGGCGCGCGCGATCAGAAGAACGCGGTCTGCTTGGCGCAAGCAGAATTGTGACCATGTGCTGTCAGGCTGATCGCCCTGATAGAACACGACATCATGTTCGGCTTCGAACCGATTGAACCAGTCGGTGGCCTGGTCGCTGGCCGATTTGTCGAGCACTGCGGCCTTGGCGCCCATATCCACGAGGATGGCCGCCATGTTGCGGGCAACCGGATGATCCGCCAACCCGCGTTGCAGCGGCACGATGGCAAATGTCTTGGGCCGGGTGACCTGATGACCGCCGCGCGTCGTTTCGCGCAAGCGCCGCATCACGACTTTCAAAAGATTCAGCATCACGCGCGGATAGCGTGTCAGGAGAATCTCGAACGCTTTGGGACCCACGCGCAAAAGTTCGGTATCGCGCAGCGCCACCAGCGTCGCCGAATGGGATTCGCCGGTCAGCAGCGACATCTCGCCCACGGTCTCGCCCGCGGGAATGGTGGCCACAAGGCGTTTGGCCGCGTTTTCCTCCTCGACAAAAACACCCAGCGAACCGGTGACGACCAGAAACACGGCGCGATCATTCTCGCCATCGCGCGGCAGCTGGGTTCCGCCCGGCAGTCCGAACCAATCGGATTCGGCAAGCAAACGCCGCAACGCCTGATCCCCGACTTCATCGAGAATCTGGAAGCTCTTCAGCCGCTGGCGCAGCGATTCGGGAAAAACCGCATCGCCAAAGCCGCGGAAGGGGGCAAACAGAGCCATATCGATTGCATGTGCCAGACCGCGCTGCATGTTACCAAGCCGTCCAGCCGCCGTCCGCCGCCAACACCGTTCCGGTGATGAAGCTGGAAGCGGGGCTCGCCAGAAAGACGACCGGCCCGGCAATTTCCGGCGCCTTGCCGATGCGGTTCAACATGGTGCGGGCAGCCAGGCGCGCGGCAAAGGGAGGATCGTTCTGAATGACCTCCTCGCGGGGAAACGGCCCTGGCGAAAGGGCGTTGACGCGGACCCCGGAAGGCCCGAGTTCGGCGGCAAGATGACGGGTGAGCTGAACCAGACCGGCTTTGGCCGCTCCATAATGCGGCGGGCTCATCTGTTTGGGCTCGTTATAGAGCTTGGGATCGGGGCTGACCGATGCGTACATGGTGGCGATATTGATGACGCTGGCGTCCCCAGCGGCAGCGACGGCGCTGATGAGGCCCGGCCGCGCCGCGCGCACTGCCTCGAAGGCCGAAATCACCGCGCTGCGGTAGGTTTGGTCGAAATCCTCCGGCGTGACCTGAGCGAGGGCTTTAGGGGTCATGGTCACGGAATTGTTGATCAGGATATCCAGACGGGAGCGCGTCCCGAAAAAGCTGCGCACCGTTTCGAAATCCATCATGTCGAACGCGGCGCATTCCGCAGCAATCCCGTTCTGCTCAAGCTCCGATGCGAACGCGGCAAGGCGCGCAGCGTTCCGTCCATTGATGATGAGCCGTGCGCCTGCCTCTCCCAATGCCAGGGCCATCTCGCGTCCCAAATGCCCGGCGGCACCGGAAATAAAGGCAACACGGCCATCGAGCCGGAAACGAGTCTCCCCTTTCATTGCGGCGCCCATTGGGCGGGATCGAGAAGCTTTTCTGGCATGCGGGGGGCTGCGCTTTCGATGAGGGCGCAATCTTGTGCGCTAAGCGGGGCGCGCGCGCAAAGGCGCAAATTATCATCGAGCTGTCGTTCGGTCTCCTGGCCCACGACCACCCCGTCGATCCAACTTTGGCCGCGCGCATAGGCAAGCGCAAGATCGGCCACCGAATCACGCCCGAACGCCGTCGCGGTTTCCTGAAGCCAGGCCACAATGCGCGGCGCATCGGCGCCGGGAAGCCGCCGCCAAACGCTCAAATCGCCCGCGGTAAGCACACCTTGGAGAAAGATGCTGCGAGCATGAACGGTGACATCCGGCCGCTGCGATTGCAGCGCGGCGATCACCCCGCCATCGCGCCAGCGCCAATCGAGCAGGTTGAACGGCAATTGGATGTGGGTGACGCAAGGCTCCGCCAAAGCGCGGAGGGCTTCTGCGACGGATTGTACAGAGACGCCGAGAGCCGCAATGAGCCCGCCCGCCAGATGCTCCTTGAGCCGGTTCCAGATGGCCCCATCATAGGCCGTGATATGATTGGCGCGATGAAGCAGCAAGCAATCGAGACAATCGCGCCGCAGCGCAACGCGCGATTGTGCAAGACTCGCATCCACTGCCGCCAATACGGCTTGGTGGGGTGCATCCGGAGCAAGCTCGCTCAGCGGCGCCAGCTTGGTGATCGTGCGGGTTGGGCGGCGCCCGGCAAGGCCCTCCGCCAGCCTTTCCTCGGCATCGCCATAGGCGCGCGCGGTATCGAAGCTGGTAATGCCGCCATCGATAGCGCGGCTGACCAGGCGCAGGGCCACCTCGCGCGCCGGTTTGCCGTTGCGGTTGGCGGCACCATAGTCGAGGCCAAGTTGGGCCGATCCCATGACGAGTTCGGCCGGTCCGGCATTCCGCATGCGTCCTCACCTTAAACGAGCGCATGCGAGAATCCTCTATTGTGGTAAAAACTTCGAAAAACCCGGATGAACCCATGAAGCGCCTTGGCTTTCTGCTTCTCGCGCTCGCGCTTGCCGCCTGCGCCACCCGCCCCGCGGCCCCAGGCCCGGTGCCTGTGGAGGTTCCAATTGCGGCACTGAAAGAGCGGCTTTTCGTGCTGGTGGAAGCCGAGCGCCATCGTCTGAACGGCGAGGCCAAGCCGCTGATCCTCGATCCCGAGCTGATGCAGGCTGCCCAGACCCATTCGGACGATATGGCGCTGAAGCACTCTTTCGATAGCGGGCCGGACGGGAACCTCGCCATCGCCACCCTGCTGACCGATCCGAAGTTTCGCGGCTTCGTCGGGGAAAATTCGGCCGCGCAATATTTCACGCCGGGTACGCGTTTGGATGCGGACGCCTATGCAAGGGGCTTCTTGAAGATCTGGCTCGACAGCCCCGATCACAAGATGAACCTGATGTATTCCGCCTTCGACAAGACCGGGATCGGGATCGCAGTGACAGGCAACATGATCTATGCCGCCGAACTGTTCGCGACCGACCTCAACCTGCCAGAGCCCCAGTGACTCCCGTGACGCCACTTCCCCGCATCGAAACCTATCGCGAGTTCTGGCCTTATTATCTGCGCGAACATTCCCACCCGGAAACGCGGATGTGGCACATCGTCGGCACCGGCGCGGCCAGTGTGCTGCTCGTCGCCGCCCTGGCCAGTTTCAGCTATGAGCTGTTTTTGGGAGCGGTGGTTACGGGCTATGCCCCCGCCTGGTTCGCCCATCTGCGAATCGAGAAGAATCGCCCCGCCACATTCCGCTATCCGCTTTGGTCGCTGATCTCCGATTTCCGGATGGCCGGGGCATGGCTCACCGGATCTTTGGGAGAGGAGCTGGCTGAGGCGGGAATCGCCTCCGATGAAGCCGTCGATCGCTGAAGCGACGATCAATCGGGGGGGCTTGGCGCGAAAGGTCCCCAGAAATCGTTACCGGTGTCGTTTACGTTCCTTTACACCACATCTCGCGCCCGCTACTTTTTATAGAGTCGAAGGCGCCGGCCCAGGCGATATGAAGCACACTCTTCCTTGGAATGTGACAGGCATCCCGCCCGAGGCGCGGGAAATTGCCCGCAGTGCTGCCAGCCGCGAAGGCGCAACTGTGGGCGAATGGCTGACGCGCCGCATCATAGCCGAACAGGCACGCAACGCGCAGCCTCCCGAACCCGCCGAGGAACCGATACCGCCCTTGCGTTACCCGCGCGAGGAGGACGTGCCGTCTTCCCGCAACGGCTATGCCATGCGTGCCCCGCGCCCCGATATCGCCCCCGACTCGCTTCGCCGCATCGATGAGGCGTTCCGCGCTCTGGTCCAACGGCTCGAGAACAACGAACGCGGCCAAATGGAAGCGCAGCGCGCCATGAGCGCGGCGGCCAACGAGATCAATACTGCCACGCGCGACCAGGCGCGGGCCTTTGAGCATCTCAACACGCGCATCGACCGGGTCGAGCGGCATACCGACACGGCCGCACTTCGCGATGCGGTGCGTGGACTGCATCAGGGCCTGTCACGGCTGGCCGAGGCGATTGCCAAGACCACGAACGAATCGTCTGAGAAAATCACCGTGCTGAGCAGTGCTGTCGAATTGCTCGCCAGCAAGATGATTTCAGCACAGGACAATTCCAATCGCCTCAACCTGGCGGTCGAAGAGAAACTCGCCGCGCTCGATACGCGGGTCAGCGAAGGCGAAGACCGTCTTGAGCTGGCGGAGGAGTGCATCGTTTCCGCGGTACAGCTTGCGGAGACGGTCGGCGAACTCGAAAAGCGCATGGGCTCCATCGAGCAGCGCGTCGAGGAATCGCTTGGCCACTATCTTACGGGCATCGAACGTGGCCTGGAGCAAGTCGGCGAGCGCCTTCAACGAGCCGAAAAACATGCGACTGCCGATGGTGGACTCGCCGAAGCCGTGCGCAGCCTCACCGCCCGGCTCGATGCCATGGAAAAGCGGGATCGGCCCGTGCCGGCAGCAGCGGAATCCGCCCCCGCAGATGTGCCTGTGCCGTCCCAAGAGCCGCAAAGCGCCGAGACCACAGAGGCCGCAAGTGGCAAAGAAGACCCGGTTTCCGAGCCGCCTTCCGATGCCTCCGCGTCGGCACCAGAGCCCAGCGAACCTCCCTGCTTAAAGGACGACGCTGTGCACGCTGCAGACGCCGTCCCGCAAGCCGCACCGAACTTTCGGACTGAGGACCTGACAGCGGCGGCGCAACCCGCTTTTGCAGCGGCCGAGAATTATCTGACACAGGCACGCCGCGCTGCGCGGCCCGTTGTGGAAACAAGCGCCGATCGCCGCCTCGGCAATTTCCGAATGCGAAACCGCACCGGCCTGGGCATTCGTGAGCATCGGGCCGCCTCGCGCGCGGTCGCCGCGGGGCTGCTTGCCGTGCTCATATTGGGTGGCGGCGTCCTATTGGCCCGAGGCATGCCCGGCCACGCCAATGTGCTGGCGCCGAACACGTCTCACCTGCTCGCTCTGGATGGGATCGTGTCCAATGCCGGAGCAAATGAAAGTTCAGCCCGGGCACCGGCACTGCTTCCCGCTGCACAACCACCTGCCCAAGAGCCCGTTCCCCCGGCGGTGGCGGCGGCAAATGGCGTTGCTGCCGCCTCGGTGTTCGCCTTTGGCGATGCCGCCACAGGCCCGCTTGCCCAATTGATGATGAAAGCCAATGGTGGCGATGCCAAAGCCGCGATGGTGCTGGGACTCAAATACGCCGACGGCGACGGCGTTGCGGCCAATGACATCGAGGCCGTCTTTTGGCTCCAGAAAGCCGCCGAAGGCGGCGAGGCTGTGGCGCAGTACCGGCTGGGCACGCTTTATGAGCGCGGCCGTGGTGTCGCCCCGGATTCACGGCAGGCGATGCGCTGGTACATCGAGGCCGCCAATCAAGGCAATCGCCGCGCCATGCACAACCTCGCCGTGATGTATGCCGATGGCGCGGGTACGCAGAAGAACTTCCCGGAAGCAGCCCGCTGGTTCAAGGATGCGGCCGATCTCGGCCTTACCGATTCCCAGTTCAACCTCGCGGTGCTTTACGAACGCGGGCTGGGCGTGAAGTCGTCCCTGCCCGAGGCCTATAAATGGTACGCTATCGCGGCCGCGTCCGGAGACGCCGAGTCCAAAACGCGGCTTGCCGCGCTGGCGAACCAGATCGCCTCCGCCGATCGTGAAGCCGCGGAACGAGCGGCCAAGGCGTATAAGCCCAAGCCGGTTGACACGGCCACCAATAACGGCTGACGAACCGCGCACAAATCAGCTATCAGACATCGGTAGACCGGCAAATCGGCGTATTCTGATTTGCCGGTCTGACGTCTTGCGATTCGCGGGTTCCGAGCATGGAAGTCTATCTCCCGGTCGCCGAGCTGTCGGTCAATTGGGCCATGATTCTCGCCATGGGCGCCGCCGTCGGCTTTTTGTCCGGAATGTTCGGCGTAGGCGGCGGGTTCCTGATGACGCCGCTTCTGGTGTTCTACGGCATCCCGCCGGGAATCGCGGTGGCGACGCAGGCAAGCCACATCACCGCATCCTCGCTGTCGGGTGCGCTCGCCCAATGGCGGCGCCAAGGCGTCGACGCGAAAATGGGGATGATGCTGCTGGCCGGCGGGCTCTTGGGTTCGGCGGCCGGCGTCTATGTGTTCGCCATCCTGCAACGGCTCGGTCAAATCGAATTGGTGGTGACCGGAAGCTATGTGGTGTTGCTCGGGTCCATCGGGGGCCTGATGCTGAACGAAAGCATCCGCACCATTCGCGCGGCCCGAAAGGGCGAGCCACCGCCGCTGAAGAAAACCGGCCAGCATAGCTGGGTCCACGGACTTCCCTTCAAAATGCGGTTTCGCCGTTCCAAGCTCTATATCAGCATCATCCCGCCGCTGATCCTCGGTGTCCTGGTCGGCATCTTGACCGCGATCATGGGTGTGGGCGGCGGCTTCATCATGGTGCCGGCCATGATCTATCTGCTGCGCATGCCGACCAATGTCGTGGTCGGCACGTCGCAGTTCCAGATTCTTTTCGTCACCGCGGCCACTACCGTCCTGCATGCGGCGAGCGATCAGACGGTGGATATCGTCCTGGCGTTCCTTTTGGTGGTCGGCGGCGTGGTGGGCGTGCAGTTCGGGGTGCGCGTCGGCTCGCAATTGCGCGGCGAGCAATTGCGGGCGCTGTTGGCGATTTTGGTTGTCGCCGTGGCGTTGCGGCTTCTCGTCGGTCTCATCACCACGCCGAACGACATCTATTCCATCGTGGCGGGCACCCCGTGATGTTCTGCGCCCGCACACATCTGTCATCCCCGGCGAGCCGCGCGAAGCCCGGCGAGGGAAGGGTATCCAGCTGTCGCGAGTTGATCTCTGCCGTCACCGATTGGCTTCCCTTCCCTTCGCGACTTCATCGCTCAGCCGAGAATGACATAGGAAAATTACGATGGCTTATTATTTTGGCCGGCATTCTTGTGACATTCGCATCGGTCACGGCCAAAGCGGACGATCTCGTTTCGGGCCTATCCACCGATCTCATCCAGATCACGTCGAATTTCACCGGCACGGATATCGTGCTGTTCGGCGCCATCGAACCCACGGCGGATGCGGGGCCGGCCAGGGATCAGGATCTCGTGGTGGTCATTCGCGGACCGCAAGTCGATATGACAGTCCGGCGCAAGGCGCGCATTCTGGGAATCTGGGTCAATCGCGCGCAAACCGTGTTCACCGGGCTGCCCGGATATTATTTCCTCGCCAGCACGCGTCCGCTCGACGACATCGCCTCACTGCCCACGCAGCAGCGTTTCCGGCTCGGCACGCTCAATCTCGAATCCCCGACGCTGGACAATATGAAGCCCGACGAAGCCGCGGCCTTTCGCGCAGCCGCCATTCGCGACCGCAAACGCGAGCATCTCTATTGGGAAAGCCCGACAGGTATCGAATTCTTGAGCCGCACCTTGTTCCGCGCCCGCATTCCCGTGCCCGCCTCGGTACCGCCGGGCGAATATCGCGCCGAAGTCTATCTTTTTCAGAACGGCACGGTGGTTAGCGCACAATCATCGCCCTTGTTCATCGACAAGAGCGGCTTTGAGCGGCAGGTCTACAATTACGCCTATCAGGCCTCGTTCGCTTACGGCTTTGCGGCGGTTCTGATGGCGCTCGCCTTCGGTTGGGCGGCCTTCGTGGTGTTCCGCCAGACTTAGTGCGGCACGCGGTGAGAGCACGAAATCGCCAGCGCGACACAAATCAGTTGAATGCCTGAATTCCTGTCTGCGCACGGCCCAGGACCAGCGCGTGGATATCGTGTGTGCCTTCATAGGTGTTCACGGCTTCCAGATTCAGCACATGACGGATGACGTTGTATTCGTCGGCCACGCCATTGCCGCCATGCATGTCCCGCGCAACCCGCGCAATATCGAGCGCCTTGCCGCAATTGTTGCGCTTCAAGAGCGAAATCATTTCCGGCGATGCTTTGCCTTCATCCACCAGCCGTCCCAGGCGCAACGCGCCGAACATGCCCAGCGTGATTTCGGTCTGCATATCGGCAAGCTTTTTTTGCACGAGCTGATTGGCGGCGAGCGGCCGGCCGAATTGCGTGCGGTCCAGCGTATATTGCCGCGCGGCATGCCAGCAGAACTCGGCCGCCCCCATCGCGCCCCACACAATGCCGAAGCGCGCCTTGTTCAGACAGCCGAACGGCCCGGCCAAACCCTTTATCGTCGGGAACATGTTTTCCTCGGGGACGAAGCAATCTTCCAGCACGATTTCGCCGGTCGGCGAACAGCGCAGACTGAATTTGCCCTCGATCTTGGGGGTGGAGAATCCCTTCGTGCCGCGCTCCACGAGAAAGCCGCGAATGCGATTTTCATCGTCCTTTGCCCAGACCACCGCAACATCGGCATGGGGCGAGTTGGTGATCCACGTCTTGGCCCCGTTGAGCACGAAACCGCCCGGCGCCCGTTTGGCGCGGGTGATCATGGAACCGGGGTCCGACCCGTGATTGGGCTCGGTCAAACCAAAACAGCCGAGCAATTCGCCCTTGGCCAGCTTCGGCAGAAACTTCTTCTTCTGCTCGGGCGAGCCATAGGCGTGGATGGGATGCATCACCAGCGCGCTTTGAACGCTCAGCAATGAGCGATAGCCGGAATCGACTCGTTCCACTTCGCGCGCGATCAGGCCATAAGCGATATTGTTGAGGCCCGCCCCACCCTCTTCTTCCGGAAGAGTCGCGCCGAGAAAGCCCATTTCGCCCATCGCCCGCATCAATGCGCGGTCGAAGCGCTCATGGCGAAAATCCTCGCGCACGCGCGGAGCGAGCTCGGCTTGGCAGAAGCGGCGCGCATTGTCGCGCACCATCTTTTCTTCGCCGGAAAGTTCCTGCTCGAACAGCAGCGGATCGGCCCAATCGAAATCTGCCATGATTTTTGCTTTCGTCTTATTTCGCGAAGAAGGCGACCGCGGCATCCTTGAAGGCCCGGTCCCCGACTGTCGAATGATGGTTGCGCTTGGGAATGACCAATGTGGTGGAATCGATGAATGCATGCGCCAGAGGGTCGGGCGAACCGGCCATGTCGTCCTGCTCTCCGCAGACAACAAGCAGTCTTTGCGTCAACGTGCGTAGTTCGTCGGCAGTGAAATTGCGCCCGGGACGGCGAATGCAGGCTGCCATTGCCTGAAGATCATCGCCCGCCTTTTCGCAAAACGTCCGGAATTCACGCGCGACCGGGTCGGTCACCGCTGCGAGATCCTTCGCCAGCAGCCCCCGGGCGATCGTCTCCGAGCGGTCCGGAGTTTCACGGAAATAATTTTCGCCGAGGCCGCCAAGGATGGCCCGGCGGACCCGGCCGGGCGCATCGTGCATCAGCCGGATGGCCAGCTTGGCGCCCATGGAATAGCCCAGCACATCGACCTCCGGGAGTTCCAGGTCGGCCAGCACGGCGACGATGTCCATCGCCATGCGCGCCTCGTCATAATCGGCCGGATCGTGCGGCTTCTCGCTCTCGCCATGGCCGCGGCAGTCAATGGCCACCAGCTTGTGACCGGCGCGCATGATGGTCTGATACCAGCTGGTGTTGGCCCAGGTGATCACGCGGTTCGCCCCAAAACCGTGGATCAGCACAACGGGTGGCCCTTCGCCGGCGCAATCATAGGCGATATCGGTCCCGTCGGAGGCGGTGACGTAATAGGTCATGGGCGCCGTAACTCGCGCGTTTGGACGGGCTTTGCAAGCCGATTAAACCGTTGCGGGCCGCTTCGTGAAGCCTCAGCATAGTTCGATGAACCGATGGCTGCTGGTTGGTGCGATAAACGGATTTCTGGCCGTTGCGGCGGGCGCCTTTGCCGCCCACGGGCTGGAGCCGCGGGTTCCCGCCCGGGCACTGGCGATTTTCCAAACCGGCGCCCAATATCATTTGACCCATGCGCTCGCCATTGTGGCCTGTGGCTTGGTGCGAGGCCCCGGCGCCACGCGCGCCAGCATTGCCGCCGGACTTTTCACGCTGGGTGTCGTCCTGTTCTCGGGGTCGCTGTACTTCCTGGTGCTGGCCAATTCCACGGCGCTCGTGCTGGCCACCCCCCTGGGCGGCACATCTTTGCTCGCGGGGTGGGTGGCGCTGGGGTTCGCCGCCTTTAAGCGCGACTAGTCTTTCGGTCGGGGTCCAAAACTGCGATTCTGCACATCATGCCGCCATCCCAGCAAATCGACAATTTTTCCTACGCCACCGAGGAAGATCCGCGGCTGAAACGGCTGCTGATCCGGCTGATCGAACGCATGACGGGGCAGCCTTATCTGAAGCGCCTTTACGACGAGCACCGTACGAACCCCTCGCCCGGCGAGAACTTCTGGGCGGCCTCGCTCCGGCGGCTGGAACTGAAAGTCGCCTGCAACGAGGAAGCGCTTGCGCCTCTGCCGCGCTCCGGCCCGCTGGTTATCGTGGCAAATCATCCTTTCGGCGTGTTGGACGGGCTGATCATCTCCTATCTCACCTCCAAGGTGCGCGACGATTTCCTGGTCCTGACGAATAGCGTGCTTTATCAGGCCGACGAAATCCGCGCCCATTTGCTGCCCATCGATTTCGCCGAAACCAAAGAGGCGCTCGGCACCAACCTCAAATCGAGGGCGGCGGCAAAGGCGCATCTGATCAAGGGCGGCTGCCTTGTCGTCTTTCCCGCCGGCGGCGCCTCGACCGCGCCCAAGCCTTGGAGCAAGCGTGCCGTCGATGCCGAATGGAAGAACTTCACCGCGCGTCTCATCGTCGCGGCGAAGGCGCCGGTGGTTCCGGTCTATTTCGCCGGGCAGAACAGCCGGCTGTTCCAGATTGCCAGCCATATCAGCGTGACGCTCAGGCTCTCGCTTTTCTTCAAGGAAGTGTATGACAAGATCGGCAGCGAGATTCAGGTTCGCATCGGCGATGTCATTCCGTACAAGGAGCTGGAAAAACTGGACCGCACGAAGCTGATGGAACATCTGCGCAAAGCGACCTACGCCCTGGGCGCCTCCCTGCCGCACAAGAGGATTCGCGGCAAACGGCCATCGCATGCGCGGAAGCCCCGGAAATCCGCATGAGCGCAAATCCGCGCGTCGGTCTTCTCGTCACCTGTCTCGCTGACATGTTCCGCCCCCAAATCGGCTTCGCGGCAGTGAAGCTTTTGGAGCTCGCGGGCTGCGAGGTGGACGTTCCTTCGCAAAGCTGCTGCGGTCAGCCAGCCTACAATGCCGGTGATGCCAAGGACGCGATGGCGCTCGCCAAACAGACGATCGCGACCTTCGAGCCGTTCGACTATGTCGTCGTGCCCTCCGGTTCATGCGGCGGCATGGTCAAGGTGCATTATCCGCGATTGTTGCAAGACGATCCGGTCTGGGGACCGCGCGCCGAAAAACTGGCGGCAAAAACCCACGAGTTGCTTTCTTTCCTGGTGAACGTACGCGGGCTCAAGACCGTTCCGGCCGCATGCAAGGGCCAAGCCGCCTATCACGATTCCTGCTCATCTTTGCGCGAGATGGGAAGCGGACCCGAACCGCGCCTGCTGCTGAAATCGGTGCAGGGATTGACGGTGCACGATCTCGCCGAACGGGAAACCTGCTGTGGCTTCGGCGGCTTCTTCTCGGTCAAATATCCGGAAATCTCCGCACGCATGGCCGATGACAAGATCGCCGATGCCAAAGCCACTGGCGCCGACATGATCCTGGCGGGCGATCTTGGCTGCCTGCTGCATCTGGCCGGACGTCTGTCGCGCCAAGGTGGAACGCTGCGCGTTCGCCATGCCGCCGAAGTGCTGGCCGGTATGGCCGACGGCCCCGCCATCGGTGAGGATAAATGAGACCGAACTCCGCTTCTGTCTTTGGTGCCGGATTGTCATTCCCGGCCGAGCGGCAAGGCCGCGAGGGGAAGGGAACCCAATTGACACGGAACAGACACGATCTTCCACCAATGGGTCCCCTTCCCTCGCCGCGCTCCGCACGGCTCGCCGGGGATGACACGCGTGAGAGGCTGGCAGGTTGCGCGCAGATCAAAGGCGGGGCGATACAATGACCACCGACGCGCGCGATTTCCCGCAGGCCGCTCGCGCCGCGCTCCACAATCCGCGGCTTCAGGGTGCGCTCACCCATCTGAAGGAAGGCTTTCAGCTCAAGCGCGCCGCGGCGTTTGCGGCGTTTCCCATTCCCTTCGAGAGTCTGCGCGAACAGGGCCGCGCCATCCGGGATTCGGCGCTGTCGCAGCTCGATACGCTGCTGATGCAATTCGAGGCGCAGGTTCAGGCAGCGGGCGGGCACGTCCATTGGGCGCGCGACGCTGCAGAAGGACGCGAGATCGTCACCCGAATTTTAAAGGAAAACGGCGCGAGGACGGTCACCAAGGGCAAATCCATGGTGACCGAAGAGATCGAGCTTAATCCCTATCTCGCTGCCAACGGCATCACGCCCATCGAAACGGATCTGGGCGAATACATCATCCAGCTCCGCAACGAACGGCCGAGCCATATCGTGGCGCCTGCCTTTCATCTGCGACGCAGCGATGTGGAGGAAAGTTTTCGCAAAGCCCACGAGGCGCTGCCGCCGGCGCGTCCTCTGGACGACCGCCCTGCGCTTGTGGCCGAGGCCCGCGCGGTGTTGCGGCAGCATTTCGAAGCCGCGGATGCCGGCATCACCGGCGCCAATTTCCTGGTCGCCGAAACCGGCACCGCGATCATCGTCACCAATGAAGGCAATGGCGATCTGACGCGCCTTCTGCCGCGTACCCATATTGTGGTCACGGGTATTGAAAAGATCGTGCCGCGGCTTGCCGATGTTTCCATTCTGCTTCGCCTCCTCACGCGTTCCGCAACGGGCCAGGAGATCACGTCCTATGTAAGCTTCATGAGCGGGCCGAAGCGCGCCGGCGACGCGGACGGCCCGGAGAATTTTCATGTCGTGCTGCTCGACAATGGCCGCAGCGCATTGCTCGGCAGCCCAGCGCAGCAGGTGCTGCAATGCATCCGCTGCGGCGCCTGCATGAATCATTGCCCGGTCTACGGCGCGGTCGGTGGGCACGCGTATGGCGCGACCTATCCGGGCCCGCTCGGGGCCGCGCTCGATCCGGGACTCGATGGTCTCGCGAAGACCTATGATCTTCCCAACGCATCGAGCTTCTGCGGCCGCTGCGAAACCGTCTGTCCGGTGAAAATTCCGCTCACGCGCATCATGCGCCATTGGCGCAACCAGGCATTTTCGCGCGGCATCCCGTCCTCTTCCTTTGGCACGGGATTGAAATTGTGGGGCTGGGCAGCGCGCCGTCCAGCTCTTTATCGCATGGGAACCGGCATCGCGGCACATGCCATGCGCCTGATCGCCGGAAAATCCGGGCGGCTGCATTCGCTGCCGGTGCTTTCCGGCTGGTTCGCTGCGCGCGATCTGGCAAAACCCGCCGCCAAGAGTTTTCAGTCGCAATGGCGCGGCCGCGCCAGGACGCGCCGGCCATGAGCGCAGGCCGCGATGTCATTCTGCAGTCGATTGCGCGGGGGCGAGGCGCGGCGAAGCCCGCACCCGATTACGCCCTTCCCGTTTGGACTGCCGACAGCCTTGCGCATTTCATTGCCAAAGCCAAAGCGAGCGTCGCCGAAATCCACGAAATCGCCGGGCAGCAGGATGCGCCGGAAACCATTCTGTCGGTGTTGGCGGCCGCCGGCTTGCGCTCTCACCTGCATATCGAACCCCACTCGCCGCTGAACGCGCTTCCCTGGCATCGCGCCCCCGGATTAACGCTGTCCGCGGATGCGCCAGGCGGCAGCGATAACGCGTTTTCCGCCGCGGATTACGGCATCGCCGAAACGGGAACATTGGTGTTCGTTTCGGGCGCAAAAAGCGCGTCTTCCTGGCATTTCCGGCCCGGCCGCGATTTCGTGCTGCTGTCCCGCAGTCATATCCTGCCGCGGTTCGAAGACGTCATCGCTGTTCTGCCCAACGATGGACGAATGCCCGCGACCGTTAATCTTGTTACCGGTCCCTCGCGCACCGCCGATATCGAGCAAACCATCGAATTGGGCGCTCACGGACCCCGTGCGCTTCACATTCTAATCGCTGGTTAAAGTTAGCGCCGTTATACACGCGTAAACTCATGACTACACGCCGCGTTAAACTTTGAGGCGTTACCTTAGGCTGCATTACGTATATTTGCGTATGACCAAGGGAACACGCATGCGCGCGCGGCAAGCCTTGTGGACGGCTCAACGGGGATGGACCGGGCATTGCGAAGGTCCGGCCGATTTGCTGCTCGCCTTTGGCGGCACCCAAGCCATTACAACAGACCATCTCTGGAACGAACTTTCGTCGCGCCATCCGGGCGCCATCGTGCTTGGCTGCAGCACCGGCGGCGAAATCCACGGCGCAGATGTTCTCGACGAGAGTCTCTCGGTGACGGCGCTTTCGTTTGCGCACACGCGCCTCAAAGCCGCGGAGGCTATGGTCGGCATGGCGGATGATTCCTTCAAAGCCGGCCAGGACATCGGGCAGCGGCTTTCCGCACCGGACCTGAAAACCATCTTCGTGCTCTCGGACGGCACGCGCGTCAACGGCAGCGAGTTGGTGCGGGGGATAAGATCCATCACCGGAAATCAGATCATTATCACCGGCGGACTCGCTGGCGATGGACCGCGCTTCGGCACCACCTATGTTGGCCTGAACGCCACGCCTGCACCGGGTCGCGTGGCAGCCGTAGGATTTTACGGCGAAGCCATTGCCGTGGGTCATGGCAGCGCTGGGGGTTGGGATGTGTTCGGACCGGAACGCCGCATCACCCGCTCCAAAGGCAATGTGCTCTACGAATTGGACGGCAGGCCTGCACTCGACCTTTATAAGCATTATCTCGGCGAGGATGCGGAGAAATTGCCCGGCAGTGCACTGCTATTCCCGTTGAAAGTGTTCCCGCAAAATCGTTCGGACCAGGCGCTGACCCGCACAATTGTCGCCGTGAACGAAACCGAACATTCCATGACCTTCGCCGGCGATATGCCGGAAGGATTTAGCGCCCAGCTCATGCGTGGCAATTTCGACCGGCTGATCGAAGGCGCTGCCGAAGCGGCGCATCAGGCTGTCCGCTCTCATTCGGGGGACAGGGTTGCTGTCCTGGTGAGCTGCATCGGGCGCAAATTGCTGCTCGGCCAACGCATTTGTGAAGAGGTCGAAGCGGTGCACGATGTTTTCGGCGAGGGCACGGCGTTGACGGGCTTCTATTCCTATGGCGAAGTCTCGCCGCATGCCGCCACACATTGCGCGGAACTGCACAATCAGACGATGACGATCACGGTTTTTGGTGAGGGCGCCGGTGCATAAGCTTCTGGCCCGGCAATTGCGGTCTGCGGCCAGGAAAGATGGCGGCGGCGTCGATATCGACGCGCTGGTCGCCATTGTCGATCAGACCTATGCCGAATTCGACCGCGAACGCCGGTTGAACGATCGCGCGGCAACCCTCATGGAGGACGAGCTCAAAGCCGCCAACGCCGAGGCCAAGCGCGAACACGACACCGTTCTCGCGGCCATTCTCGACAACGCGTCCGACGGAATGCTGGTCCTGCGTGCCGATGGCGAGGTCATCATTGCCAATGCCGCGGCCGAACGACAATTTGCCTCGCGTCCGGGCGGGCTGACCGGCATGTGGATCGGCGCGCTTCTGGGAGAAGAGGCGCACCGGATCGCGCTTGGCGAATATGCGCAGTTCCAGATGCCCGAGCTTTCCGGAACCGCGCTGGATGGGCGCAGCTTTCCGGTCGAATTTTCCTGCGCCGATCTGGACATCTCCGGCGGCAAGCGCCGGCTCTGGATCGTGCGCGACATTTCGGATCGCGTGCGCGCCCAGCGCGAAATCATGGAGAGCCGCATGCGGTTCCAGGATTTCGCCGAAGCCTCCTCCGACGGTTTCTGGGAAATGGACCCGACGCTGAGGCGCGTCGAGGTCAGCTCCGCGGTGCAATCCGACCTGGTGGCGCGGCTTCCCGGATTGTTGCTCCCCAACGCCGAAGGGCTGGCGCCGTCCGGCGTCTCCGAAGAAGGCTGGCGTGCGCTGCGGCAGAATCTCGCGGCGCGCCAACGTTTCCGTCTGCGGCTCGATGTGCAGGATGCCGGGGGCGAGACGGCCTATATCGCGATCAGCGGCAAGCCGGTGTTCGATCTGGAAGGCAAATTCTGCGGCTATCGCGGGACGGGGCGCGATGTCACGCGCGAAGTGGTCGCGCGTGAAGCGGCACGGATCGCCGAGCGCCGCCTGGCCGAAGCCATGGATACCGCGCCTTGCGCGGTCGCGCTGGTGGATCGGCGTCTACAGCTGGTGAACGGCAATTCCGCCTTGCGCGCCATGGCCACGGCGAATGGCCAGGTTCTTCCGTTCGGCGGTCCATTCTGCGGATTCCTCGACGGGCTGAGGGGCGATACCGTTTCACCGGAGATTTTGCGTGCGCTCGCCGAAACCGGCGAATTGCACGAAATGCAGTTCGGCGGCGCGTGGTATCTGGTGGCCGCTGGCAGCCTTTCCGACGGTGGCATCGTGCTTACCTTTTCGGACATCACTGTTCTCAAAGAACGCGAGCGCGAACTTGCCGAGGCCAAGCGTTCCGCCGAATCCGCGAGCCGGACCAAATCGCAATTCCTCGCCACCATGAGCCATGAATTGCGCACGCCGCTGAATGCCATTCTCGGCTTCTCCGAAGTCATCCGCGACGGAGTTTTCGGTGACAGCGCAAATTCCTGGCAGAAATATGCGGATTATGCGTCCTCGATCCATGCGAGCGGACGGCATTTGCTTTCGTTGATTTCCGAAATTCTCGACCTGTCGAAAATCGAGGCGGGAAGCTATGTGCTCGACATTCGGACAATCGATCTGCGGGACGTCATCGAGGACGCGCTCACCATCGTTTCGCCCGCGGCCGAGAAAGCTGGCGTGACACTTCGCACAACCCTGGCAGAAACCCCGGTCTGGCTCGACGCGGACGAGCGCGCGGTGCGGCAGATTGCCCTCAACCTTCTCGCCAATGCTGTGAAATTCACGCCAAACGGCGGCAGCATCACGGTCGAGGCGAACGCCATCGCCACGATGGCGCAGCTTACCGTCACCGATACCGGCATCGGCATTGCCAAGGAGCACGTTTCGGCCGTGTTCGAATTGTTCCGGCAGGTCGATTCCAGCATCCAGCGCCGCCATGAAGGCACCGGTCTGGGGCTTGCCATCACCAAGCGGCTCATCGAACTCCACGGCGGCACGATTACACTGGAAAGCGAACTCTCCGTCGGCACGCGCGTGCGGGCGTGCTTCCCCGGCCGGGTTGCGGACAGCCATAAGGAAGCGGCTGCCTGATAGAAGTGGCCTTGCGTGGCCCGATGGCCGCGGTCTACTAGCATCTCGTCCCGCGCGAGATGCTATTTTCGCTCCATGACCGTTGAATCGACACCAGACGCGCCTCCTGTGCCTTCCTGGTTGAAGGGGTTGCCGCGCGTGTTCCGGCACCGCAATTACCGGCTGTTCTTCAGCGGCCAGGCGGTGACGCTGATGGGCACCTGGGTCCAGACGGTTGCGCTGTCCTGGCTGGTTTACCGGTTGACGCATTCGGTATTTCTGCTGGGCCTTGTGTCCTTCGTCTCGCAGGCGCCGATTTTCTTCATCACGCCCTTCGCCGGCATGATCGCCGACCGCCACGACAAGCGTTCCGTCTTCATCGTCACCCGCACCCTCTGCATGGCGCAGGCGGCGGTCCTGACGCTGCTGACACTGACGGGCCATATCGAGATCGCCACCATCATCGTTCTGGCGCTCGTTCTGGGCATTATCACCGCGGTGGAAACGCCGGCGCGGCAAGCCTTCACGGTGGACATGGTGGGCCGCGAGGATCTGCGCCAGGCCATCGCGTTCAACGCCATGATGTTCAATCTCGCGCGCACCGTGGGGCCGGCAATCGGCGGGGTGATCGTGGCCGCACTCGGCGAAGGTCTATGCTTCCTGTTGAACACGGTGTCGTTCGGCGCAGTGCTGACGAGCTTGTTCCTGATGCGGACGAAATCGCGCACCGAACGGCCTACCACCCGCCCCTGGCAGGATCTGAAACAGGGCTTTCAATATGTCACCCGGCATCCGCATATCCGGATGGTGCTGTTTCTTTCGGCAATCTGTTCCTGCTTCGGCACGTCCTATCTCGCGCTGATGCCGGCCTTTGCCCAGGACATTCTGCATGAGAACGCCGACGGGCTCGGTTATCTCATCAGCGCCTTTGGCGTCGGCGCGATATCCGGCGCCATTCTGGTCTCGCGCTTGCCCGAACGTCACCTGGCTTTGACGCCCACCATCATGGCGGTGCTTTTGGGCACAAGTCTGATCGCCTTTGCCAACACGCAATCGATGCTGGTGGCGCTTCTGTTCGTGGTGCCTACCGGTTTTGCCTATCTCGGCATCGCCGTTTCCAGCAACACGCAAGTGCAGACATTGTCCGACGACGCGATGCTGGGCCGTGTCTTGGCGTTCTATGCCATGGGCGCGCTCGGCAGCCCGCCCTTTGGCGCGCTTCTGCTCGGCTACATTTCCGATCTCGTGGGCGTGCGCAATGCCTTCATGCTGAGCGGCGCCGTCTGTCTGATCGCCGCAGGGATATCGCTGATGAGCCTCAGGCGCCGGGGTCTGGTCGATTTCGTCCCACTGCACGAGGCGCAGGAGCCGTGAGCGCGGGCGCAGCGTTCGATTTGGCAAGCCGGCTCCGCGAAGCCATCGCCTTGCACCGCCAGGGACGCCTCACCGAAGCGGAGCGGCTCTACCGCGATTGCCTCGTTCGGAAGCCCGATCAGCCCGATGCGCTGCATTTCCTGGGCGTTCTGGAAGGCCAGCAGGGACGGCATGACTCTGCGCTGCAGTTGATGAATCGCGCTGTCGCAGTCAGCCCAGCCAATTCGGGGCTTCTGTACAACCGCGCCAATCTGTTGCGCGACATGGGTCGGCTGGAAGACGCGCGCGCCGGCTACGATGCCGCGCTTGCGGTGAAGGCCGACAATGTCGCCGCGCTGGGAAATCGCGGCGTCGTGCTCCATATGCTCGCCCGCTACGATCAGGCCCTGGCCAGCTTCGACCGCGTGCTGGCGCTCAAACCCGATGATGCCGATGCGCATGCCAATCGCGGCAATGCGCTGGTGGCGCTCAGCAATCCCCAGGAAGCGCTTTCGTCCTACGACAAAGCGCTGGCCGCGGCGCCGGATCATGGCGCGGCACTGTTCGGCAAAGGCAATGCGCTCGCGAAGCTCGGGCGGTTTGCCGACGCGTTGCCGTTCTATGACCGCGCGATTCAGCACGACCCGGCCAATTTCGAATTGTTCAGCAATCGCGGCATCGCTTTCATGCAGCTTCGCCGCCATGAGGACGCGCTGGCTGCCTATACCCGCGCGTTGGAGCTGAAGCCCGGCGATGCGGACGCGCTGTATGGGCGTGGCTCGGCATTGCTCGAACTCAACCGGCAGGATGACGCGATAGCATCGTTCCAGCAATTGCTGCAGCAACACCCCGATTACCCCTATGCGTTGGGCATGCTGGTTCACGCCCAGAAAACCGCGTGCGATTGGCGCGAGGAATCCGCCATTCGGATGATGATCGAGGCCATCGGCAAGGACCAGCGCGTGACAACACCGCTTGTGCTGCTGGCCGTGTCCGATTCCGCGCCGCTTAAGCTCCACTGCGCGCAAACCGTGATCCGGCATAAATTCCGCCCCACACAGCAGCGCCTGTGGCGCGGAGACATCTATCGCCATGAGCGGATTCGCATCGGCTATCTGTCCGCGGATTTCCGTAACCATGCCGTATCGATTCTGATGGCGGGCGTCTTCGAACATCACGATGCAGCGCGGTTCGAAACCGTCGCATTCTCTTACGGGCCAGATGACGGCAGCGCCATGCGCGCCCGCCTGACCAAAAGCTTCCATCGCTTTATCGATGTGCGCAGCCACAGCGATGCGGAAGCGGCAAAGCTCATCCGCGACATGGAGATCGATATGCTCGTCGATCTGACTGGACTCACGGCGAGCGCGCGGCCGCTTATCCTCGCGGCTCGTCCTGCACCCGTACAGGTGAATTACCTCGGTTTCGCCGGCAGCATGGGAGCGGATTATGTGGATTACATTCTGGCCGACCGGACCGTCATCCCTGACGGCCAGCATGGGTTCTATGCCGAGAAAGTGGTCTATCTTCCCCACTGCTACATGCCGCACGATTCGCAGCGCCGGGTTGCCCTGACAATTCCGAGCCGCCGCGAATTGGGGTTGCCGGATGCGGGTTTCGTGTTCGCGTCTTTCAACAACGCCTACAAATTCTCGCCGGCAATGTTCGACATCTGGATGCGGCTGTTGCGTGAGATCGAAGGCAGCGTGTTGTGGCTCTCTACGCCCAACGCCGCCGCCCAGCGCAATCTGAAGCGGGAGGCGGAGGCCCGAGGCGTCGCTGCAAACGCGATCGTATTCGCCCCGTATCTGCCGGCCGGAGACGATCATCTCGCCCGGCTTGGCGCAGCTGACCTTTTCCTGGACACGCTGCCCTACAATGCCCATACAACTGCCAGCGATGCGTTATGGGCGGGACTTCCTGTGCTGACCTGCGAAGGCAACAGTTTCGCAAGCCGCGTTGCGGCCAGCCTGCTGCGTGCCTGCGACATGCCGGAACTGATCGCCGACACCTTGGAAAGCTATGAAAGCAAGGCTCTGGCGGTGGCGCGCAATCCGAATGCCCTTGCAGAATTGAAAACCAAGCTGCGGCGGAATCGCGATGATTGCGCTTTGTTCGACACGCTGCGCTTCACGCGCAATCTCGAAAACGCCTATATCGCGATGTGGCAACGCACGCAGCAAGGCCAAGCCCCTGCCGCGATCCAGGTCCAACCATGGGCGCGCCCATGAGCGAAGCGCTGCTGCAACAGGCCCAGCGTTTGCAACAGGCCGGTCATTATATGGATGCCGCGCGGCTTTACGCCGACACCCTGCGCAGCGAGCCCCGCAATTTCGATGCGCTGTTTCAGCTCGGGAACATCTATCTCGCAACGCGGCATTTCGCCGACGCCGAACGGCTTTATGCCGCGGCGGCCCAAGTCAATTCGCAATCGCCGGACCTGTTCTACAATCGCGGTTGTGCGCTTCATGGTTTCGGACGG
>DATARE010000259.1:0-9516 GCA_036264295.1 Micropepsaceae bacterium
ATTTCCATCAGGGGCTCGCGCCGGTGCCCCAGGCCGATAAACCGGATTTTTGAGCGCGTCCGCTAACGCGGTTTTGCGCGCGCCCGCCGGCGTCGCAAGCCGAGCCCGAGAAGGCCGGCTCCGAACATCATCAGGCTGGCCGGTTCGGGAATGGCGGCAGTCGTGCCACTCAGCGAAAAGGCGGCGTTAAAGGTGGGGGCCGGGGCGCCGCCGACAATATCGGTTCCAACGCGCAGCCAGTCGGGATCCAACATTGCATCGCGCGTCCAGCTTTGCAGATCGGTCGAGCCCGCCGGAAAGGGCGTGCCTGGAGAGACGATCGGCCTGGGCGCGGACAGCCAGAGAAAATCTCCGTTGTCCAATTGCACCTGGGGCACGAAGAAATAATGGTCGGGACCCAGCATGAAGGACGTCGTGAACGTGACGCTGAATTCCACCTCCTCGCCGGTGACCGGTCCGTCGCCTAGAGTTGTTTGACCGGGCTTCGGATGGATGCCACCCGGCTGCACGCTGTTGTTCGCCGTGAAGGAATTGGACAAAACGCCGGTAACGAAGGTCAGTGTGCCGCCCGCGCTGTCGCGCGAATCGAGCGCCACGTCCGACGGCGAATTCACGCGGGTCGGAACCTGCGAGGTCGAAAATGTCGGTGATCCGCTGGTACGGCCGATATCGGAATCGTTCGGGAACACGCGATAGATTTCGACGGCCACGCTTTGCACGGAGCTTCCGCCCGGCACCAATCCGGTGAAGGTCGCGCTGTTCAGAGTCGTCGCCCCGGTGAGGACGAAATCATCGGCCGTTTCGATCTCGAACGCGCCTCCCGCGCCCGGCCGCGACGCCGTTGCCATAAGGCCATCCGGATCGCCCGTGCTGAAGAAAAACGGTTCGGCGGATGCCGGCGATACAGACGCGACAGTCAGAAACATCAGGCTTGCGCATGAAAGCGCAATTGGCCTCCCAAGCATCGTGAACCCCTCGATCCAGCACCCGCTATTGTGGACAGAGAGTTAAGCAAAGCTCAGGCATGGAACCGTGAGACAAATTTGGGCCCTTGCTTTGCAATCGAAGGCCAAACCCGGTGCGCCTCAATATTTCACCCGTACTGTCAAGCCTACGGTGCGCGGATCACCAAGCAGTCCCACGACCTCGCCGGAATTGCCGGTCTGCGGCTGCAGATATTGAAAATAATGCTGGTCGAAAAGATTCTTTGCCCAGACGAATGCTTCCCAGCCGCTGCCGAAAATATAACCCGCACGCAAATTGACCAGGCTGTAGCCGGCGATCCTCAGATATTTGGAATCCGACGCATCGGAATAGGCCGATGAGCGATAGCTGGCATCCACGCCGAGATAGGCCGTGCCGTCATCGATCGCGAGCCGGTATTCCGCGCCGCCGGAAAGCGCCCAGCGTGACAATCCGGGCAAGGGTTTGCCGTTCAAATTGCAGGCGGCAGTGGACGCGCCGATGAGCTCAAGCGGGCATGGCCCGTTGGGAAAGGAAACATAGTTGCCTTCCGTCCAGGCCCCCGAAAGATAGCCCGACACGTTCTCGAATGGCAGGAAGGTGGAATCGAGTTCGAAACCGCGCGAGCGCACCTTCGGAATATTGGCGAGATAGCCGCGCAATGCGCCCGGACCTGTGTCGACCACATTGACCTGATAGTTTTTGTCCTCGGTGTCGAAGGCATCGAGATTCAGGACGAGGCGGTTTTCGAAGAATTCGTTTTTCACGCCCACTTCATAGGTGGTGACGTTTTCGGGCTTGATGAGAGCCGTCGACACAACCGGATTGTTGTTCGCATCGAGCGGAATGCCGGCGAGATTGATGCCACCCGATTTGTAGCCTTGCGAATAGGTTGCATAGAGCATGGTTTGGACGGTGAGGTCGTAAGCGAGATTGGCCTGGCCCGACACGCTGCCATCGGTGAAATGCGCGGCATAGGATTGCGGGCGCACCACCGACAACAGCTTTGCGGTGTCGCCGGCATTGTTCGCATCGGTCCGCGGACGGCCGCCGGATACCGATTGGCTGTAGCTGCCGGACTTGTCTTCATAGGTGTAGCGCAGGCCGGGCGTGAAATGCAGTTCTGGCGTGATGTTCCATGTCGCCTGGGCAAAGGCGGCATAGCTCTTGGTATCCGAATGCGCCACCGCATCCGAGCGATAGCCATCCAGAAGATTGGCCGGAAGTGTCTGCGGCGTCAGTAGCCAGCGCGTGGCATCGCCGCCATATTGCGCAATCGGCGTCGCATCGATCGTCTGCCGGAAATAATAAAGCCCCGCCACATAATCCACGGTCTTCTTGCCATTGGAGGCGACACGCAATTCCTGACTGTATTGGTTCTGATTGTCGGGATTGGCCGAGATGGTCTGGATTGATAGTTTCGTGAAATCGCGGTCGCTCGCCGGATCCCAATTCCAAGTGCGCCAGGCGCTGACCGAGGTCAGCGTTGCGGGTCCGAAATCCCAATCGGCAATCGCCGAGACGCCACCGAAAACCTGATGGGCCTGGGCCGGCGAATTGGCGTCGATCTTGCGGTCGAACGCGTCGAGGCTAGGCGGGGCGTAGCCAGCAACGGCGGCCAGCGCGGGAAATTGTTGGGCTGCGGGTTTCAGCGTCGTGCCGATGCCGACGAAGCCCAAGGCGCAGCAGATGGCGGATTGCGTGTTGTAATCGCCGGTGAGCCGCAAGGAGAATTTGTCGTTCGGGCGATAGAGAAGCTGCGCCCGCGTGGAAAAATCATTCTGGTTGTTGACGTCCTTGCCGCTGGTGACGTTGTGCACGGTGCCATCGCGCAACGTTCCTTCCACCGAAAGGCGGCCTGCGAGCACATTCCCGGCAATCGGCCCGGAGATCGATCCCTTGCCTTGCACGAAGCCATAATTGCCCGCCGAGGCTTCCGTCTGAACTTCCCTCTCGAAGGTGGGAATCTGAATGCCGATATTGATCGCGCCCGCCGTCGTGTTCTTTCCGAACAGCGTGCCTTGCGGTCCGCGCAGCACCTCGACCCGGTTTACATCGATGAAATCGAATGTCGCGGCCGCCGGCCGGCTTTGATAAACCTGATCGATATAGAGGCCGACGCCGGATTCCAGCCCGTCATTGGTCAGGCCGAAACTGGTGCCCAGGCCGCGTACGGTGATCGCGGTGTTGCGCGGGTTGGAAGAGAAAAATTGTACGCTGGGCGTAAGCTGAGTCAGCTGACCGACATTGTAGGTGCCCGTCGCTTCGAGCTGCTGCACATCCACCACCGACAAGGACACCGGGACCTCTTGCGCATTCTCCTCGCGGCGGCGTGCGGTCACCGTCACCTGTTCCAGCGCGGCGAGTTGGGTTTTGTCCGCATCGGGAGGCGGCACCGCCTGTGCGCCTGCTGAGCTTGCCAACCATTGCGCATTGGCAACGACGAAAACTGCACCGAACGTTCTGACAAACATATCGACCCCTCTTGTGAACAGACGCACCGTCCGCGGCTTGCGCAGACGGCCGCTGAAGCGTAATCACTTTAATCTCTACAGAGTCAATAGTGATTAGAACAAGCGAGAGGTGTGGAATCGGGAACGCGGCACAAAAGCGAAATTATTTCACGCGGTGTGCGCGGGCGCCGCCGCTTTGATTTGCGCTCGCCATGCTGGCGAGGCTGCGGCTTTCGAGAATGTCCGCTGTCGCGTTGCGGACATCCAACAGCACCTTGCGCATCGCACAAGTCTTCTCATCGATGCAGTCGCTGCATTTCTGATAGGCCGTGACGCTGACGCAGGGCGACAGTGCAAGCGGCCCGTCAATGGCGCGGATCACTTCAGCGAAAAAAATGGAATCGGCGGAACGGCCGAGCGCATACCCGCCATGCTTGCCGCGAATGCTGCGCAGAATTCCGCGATGTTTCAGGTCGAGCAGAATCTGTTCCAGGAACTTCTTCGGCACCGAAGCGGCGCGCGAAATATCGCCAATGGTGATCGACTCACCTTTGGGCTGCTGCGCGAGCACGAGCAGGGCTCGCATCGCGTACCGGGTTTTTTGCGAGAGCATTCACCGGAAAATCCACAGGACAAGTAGCGTATATAGGCCTCGCATGGCCGTTCAACAACGCCGATTTGTGGTTTCGCCGCGGGCAATTTCGCCTGGCTGCGGTAACGGTTATGCTGAGCGCAAGGCGGATAGAGGGCCGCCATAATCCACAATGGGCGGGAGATGGGGATGAAGACTGTGACGGGCAAAGCCATGATGGGTGCGGGGCTTCTGGCCATCGCGGGGCTCTTCGCCACGACGCAATGGCAGGCGGGGATTTCGCCGCCCGCGCATGCGGCCCAGGCGCAGCAGCGCATGGTGCCGAAATTCGAAGTCGATCCGTCCTGGCCCAAGCTTCCGGCCAAATGGGTGTGGGGCCAGGTCTCCAGCGTCTCCTTCGACGAACAGGGCAATGCGTGGATTTTGCAGCGCCCCTCGACGGTGCGCGCCGATCAGAAGGCCAAAGGCCAGGCCGCTCCGCCGGTGCTGGAATTCGATGCGGCCGGCAATTTCATCCAGGGCTGGGGCGGGCCGGGCGCCGGCTATGATTGGCCCCAGACCGAGCATGGCGTCTATGCCGATCCGCGCGGCTTCATCTGGATCGGCGGCAATGGCGCCACCGACAATCACCTGATCAAATTCACCAAGGACGGCAAATTCGTGATGCAGATCGGCAAGAAGGGCGCGAGCAAAGGCAATGCCGACACCGAGAATGTGAAACAGGCGGCCGACATTTTCTATTACGCAAAGACCAACGAGCTGTTCGTCGCCGATGGCTATGGCAACCGGCGCGTAATCGTGTTCGACGGCGACACCGGCAAGTTCAAGCGGATGTGGGGCGCTTTCGGCAACACGCCGACCGATGGCGTGTATGAGCCGCCCAAAGTGCCCGAGGACCAGCGCATCCCGGCCAAGGAATTGACCGACCGCGGGCCGGAACAATTCGTGCAGCCGGTGCATGCGGTGCGCGTCTCCAATGACGGGCTGGTCTATGTGTCCGATCGCGGCGGCAAACGGGTGCAGGTGTTCTCGCTGGACGGCAAATTCCAGACGCAGGTGTTCATCGACCGCTATTGCGAGGCGCCCCATTGCGGTAATGGCCTGACGGTGGCCTCGACCGCGTTTTCGCCCGATCCCGAGCAGCGCTTTCTCTATGTGGCCAGCCGCAGCCCGGCGCGGGTGTGGGTGTTGGATCGCAAGACGCTGCAGCCGCTGGATTCGTTCGGCCGCAATGGTGTCGCGCCCGGCGAGTTTTATGTGATGCACCACATGAACGTGGACGCGAAGGGCAATCTCTACGTCACCGAGGTGCAGGACGGAAAGCGCATCCAGAAATTCACCTATAAAGGCATGGTGCCCATGGCCAAGTAAGAAGAGGCCACCACTTCACAATCGCGAGCCCTGCCGCCAATCTCGGCCCTAAGCCGATTCGGGGCAGGCATTGGCCGAAAAGAACGAGATGGATAGGTTCATCGCGCGTTGGGCGGCGTCCAACGCAGGAGAACGCTCGAATTTTCAGCTCTTCATGAGCGAATTCTGCGACGTCCTGGGCGTCCCTCCGCCCAATCCCGCCACCGAAAACGAAGCCGACAACGAATATGTTTTTGAGCGCAGCGTCGCCTTCAACCATGACGACGGGTCACGCACGATAGGGCGCATCGATCTCTACAAGCGCGGTTCCTTTGTGCTGGAGGGAAAACAGAGCAAGAAGCGCGAACAGGACGACCGCGCCCGTGCCGTGCTTCAACTTGGGCTCGATCTTGGCGCCGCTTCCTTCACCCGAACCGGCACAGGAAAGCGCGAAGGCCGTGGCTGGGACGCCGTTATGGCCGCGGCAAAGCAGCAGGCCGAATCCTATGCCAAGGCGCTGCCGAAGGAAGACGGCTGGCCACCCTTCATCATCGTGGTGGATGTTGGGCATGTGATCGAAATTTATGCGGATTTCTCGCTGCAAGGAAAACATTACGCCCAATTTCCGGATCGCCAAGGCTACCGGATTTCCATGGACGATCTTCGGCGCAAGGACGTCCAGGATCGTTTGCGCGCGATATGGACCGATCCCATGTCGCTCGATCCTTCGCGACGGTCGGCGGAGGTCACACGGGAGATCGCCGAACTTCTGGCAAAACTGTCTCAGTCATTGGAACGGCGCGGTTACAACGCCGCGAGCGTTGCTGCGTTCCTGATGCGGTGCCTCTTTACAATGTTTGCCGAAGATGTGGGTCTCCTCAAACCGAAGAGTTTTCAATCCTTCCTTGAGCATCATGTCGGGAAAGCCGATCAGCTTCATTTGGCACTGCCGCATCTTTGGCAGGCGATGAATTCCGGCGGCTATTCGCCGACACTGGGCGAAACGATTCTCAAATTCAACGGCGGTCTGTTTAGTGAGGCCTCTGCCATTCCGCTGGACGAACAGGATTTGAACTGGCTTATCCTCGCCGCAAAACGTGTCTGGACGAATGTCGAACCGGCGATTTTCGGAACGTTGCTCGAACGGGCGTTGAACGAACGTGAGCGGCATAAGCTCGGCGCGCACTATACCCCGCGCGCCTATGTCGAACGGCTTGTCGTCCCTACGATCATTGAACCGCTGACGGAGGACTGGCGCGCGGTTCAAACCGAAGCGGCAGATTTTCTGAAGAAAGGCGAAAAGGAAAGAGCGCGCGCCGCGGTGAAGGCGTTCCATACAAAACTCTGTCAAACCCGCGTGCTCGATCCGGCCTGCGGCACCGGAAATTTTCTGTATGTCGCTTTGGAATTGATGAAGCGGCTAGAGGGCGAAGTTCTCCAAATGCTCGCCGATTTGGGCGAGGATCAATATCTTCTGGAGCTGGATCGCCACACGGTCGATCCGCATCAATTCCTGGGGCTGGAGATCAATCCGCGCGCCGTCGCGATTGCCGAACTCGTGCTGTGGATCGGCTATCTGCAGTGGCATTTTCGTACGCGCGGAAAGGTGCTGCCGGCTGAGCCAGTCTTGAAGGCCTTCGCCAATATCAAGGAACAGGACGCCGTCCTGCAATACGATAAGCAAGAAATCCTGCGCGATAAGACTGGTCACCCGCTGACGCGATGGGATGGAATTAAAAAAAACTACATCCTATTACGGGTGAGGAGATTCCTGATCCAGATGCGACAATCGCGTTGCACAAATATTTAAATCCGCGCCCCGCAAAATGGCCGGAAGCCGATTTCGTCGTGGGCAATCCGCCGTTCATTGGCGGAAAGGATTTGCGGCAGGAGTTGGGCGACGGCTACGCGGAAGCTCTATGGGAATCGCGTCCTTATATGCCGGGTGCGGCGGATTTCGTGACCTATTGGTGGGATACGGCGGCGAACCTCGCAGCAGAGAACAAGATCAAGCGGTTCGGACTGATCTCCACGAATTCCATTACGCAAACATTCAGCCGCCGCGTAATTGCGCGTCACCTCGAAGCCCGCAAACCAGTCTCCATCGTTTTTGCGATCCCGGATCATCCATGGCTGAAGGCCGCGGACAGGGCTGCCGTGCGGATTGCGATGACGGTTGCGGACTCGGGCATAAAAGATGGTCAACTCCAGGAAGTCGTCAGCGAGGCCGACCTCGATACCGACAGCCCACGGGTAACGCTGAGCGAATCCAAGGGAAAGGTTTTGGCGGACCTGACGATCGGGGCCAATGTTGCGGCCGTTTCTGAACTGCACGCGAACGCACAGCTCTCTTGTCCGGGGTTTAAGCTGCACGGAGCCGGTTTCATAGTAACGCCAGTTCAAGCAACGATGCTGGGACTTGGTCGTGCCAAAGGACTTGACCGGATTATTCGTTTGTATCGGAACGGGAAGGATCTAACAGCGCGACCGCGGGGCGTTCTGGTAATTGATCTTTTTGGCATTACGGCTGATCAAGTGCGCGACGACTTTCCCAAACTTTATCAATGGGTCGTTGAGCGCGTGAAACCAGAACGTGACCACAACAACAGGGAATCGTATCGCCGTAATTGGTGGATTTTTGGAGAACCGAGGACAGAGCTTCGCGCCGCGCTAAAGGGCCTGTCGCGTTACATCGCCACTGTCGAAACCGAAAAGCATCGAATGTTTGAATTTCTCGACGCCGAAGTTGCACCCGACAATAGGCTAGTCTGTATAGCAATCGAAGATGCGTGGGCGCTTGGAGTGCTGTCTTCGCGCGTTCATGTAACATGGACTCTTGCAACAGGTGGAACTCTCGAAGATCGGCCGATATATACAAAAACACAATGCTTCGACCCTTTTCCATTTCCTGCGATTTCCGAAGAACAGAAAGCACGCCTACGCGTGCTCGGCGAGCGGCTTGATTCATTTCGTAAAGAGCGCCTGGCAGCACATCCGGTACTCACTATGACGAAGCTTTACAACGCGCTGGAAAAACTTCGCTCCGGCGAACCGCTCGACGACAAGGACAAAGCAATTCATGAAATGGGACTTGTCTCTATCCTCAAACAAATCCATGACGATTTGGACGCGGCGGTCGCGCAAGCCTATGGCTGGCCGGTGAATCTTTCGGATCAAGAAATTCTGGAGAAACTGGTGGCCTTGAATAAGGAGCGAGCCGCCGAGGAAGCGCGCGGTCTTGTGCGCTGGCTGAGACCGGAATTTCAGGCACCCAAGGAAGTCCGCGCCGCGCCCAAGCAAATCGAGGCAGAATTGGTGGAGACGGAAGTCAAAGCCGCCAAACCGAACTTTCCCAGAGCACCTGCCGATCAGGTCACGACCATTCGAGCCATGCTTTCCGCGGAAGGCAAGCCCATCCGCGCGGGCGAACTCGCCCGGCGCTTCAAACAGGGCAAGCGTGTGGAAGATCGCGTTTCGGAACTGCTTCAAATCATGGCGGCCATTGGCCAGGCGCAGACCGAAAACGGCAGCCGTTACTTTACTCTTCGCTGACGCGGTCACGACCTATTTAGGGCTTTTACGCTGGGCGAAGCCGTGATTTCACTGGATTGTGCGTCACGGCTTTTCCGTCCTGGCGCGGGATGATACCTTCCGCGCGAATTTGGCTTCGGGAGGAGACATCCATGGCACGTATGCTGGCCGCTTTATCGCTTGCGTTCACCCTTACGGCAGGTGCGGTTCTGGCGCAGCCCGCGCCGCCCAACACGATGGGCGTGACCAATGGTCATTGGCACATGAATTCGCGCGATGTCGAAGCCAACAAGAAAATCCTCGTCGCCATGGGCGGCACCTACAAGAAGAACGGCAATTTCGACATCGTGCTGTTTCCCGGCGTGGTCGTCTTCCTGAACCAGGGGCCGGGAACGCCTCCCGCCGTGGGCGGCTCGGTCGGCACGGTGGTGAACCATGTCGGCTTCCTGGTGCCGAATGTGCAGGCCTCCATCGCCAAGTGGAAGGCCGCGGGCGTGACGGTGGAACCGGGCGGCAATGGCCGGCTGGATCAGGCCTTCGTCACCACGCCGGATGGCTTGCGCATCGAAATCCTGGAGGACAAGAACCAGACCGTTCCGATCCAGAGCCATCATGTTCATTTCTATG
>DATARE010000285.1:0-6337 GCA_036264295.1 Micropepsaceae bacterium
GTGAATATTGGCAGGCCTGGGGAGGATTTCGATTTGTTTGTTCGGTGCGATTGCGCTCGACTGTGAACGCGGCCAGCGCTTTGGGATCAAGTGGCGGCGAGAACAGCAGCCCTTCGCAGGTTGTAAACGAAGGCCAGCAGCAGAAGCTGGGTCTGGTTTTTGATCAGACCGATGTAGCGCACGCGCCGGTAGCCCATGTGTTTCTTGAAGATGGCGAACACCGTCTCCACACGGCAGCGGATCGCGGCGATTTCTTTGTTCCGGCATCGCTGCCAGGCTGTGAGCTTCGGTCCGCCGCCCCAGCTTTTGTGCATGATGCCATCCTCGATGCCGGCCTGCTTCAGCATCTGGCGCCGTTCGGCCTTGGCATAGCCCTTGTCGCCATAAACCGCCTGTTCGTCGAAGCAGATCAACTGATCGGCCACCGTTGTCTCGTTGACGTTTGCTGGTGTCAGCACCGCCCGGCGGATCAGCTCGCTTTGCTGGTCCACCCCCACATGCGCCTTGTAGCCATAGGTCGAACCGGGCTTGCCCTCCTTCTTGGCGAAGCTCGCGTCTTGATCTCTTACTTCTTCTTTTCCGCTGGGCCGCGCCGCAGCCGCTTCCACCAATGTGGCGTCCACCATCGTACCGCGCTTCAGGATCAGGCCGCTGGATTCCAACTGCTTGTTGAACTCGGCAAACAGCTTCTCCATCAGCCCCGCCTCGATCAGCCGGTTGCGGAACCGGCACAGCGTGGTGTGGTCGGGCATCACAGCATCCAGCGGCAGCCCCACAAAGCGGCGGAACGACACGCGGTCGTTCAGGGCCTCTTCCAACGCCGCATCCGACAAATCGTAAAGTTGCGCCAGCAACAGCGCCCGGAACATGACAACCGGATCGTAAGGCGGGCGGCCGGCACCTTCCGGCTCCAGCCTCTTCAACACCTTCTCGAACCGGTAGGACTTCAGCACCGCGCCGATCCGGTCCAGACGGTCGTTGCGGCCAAAATTGGCGGGCGCAAACGCCCCCAAAAACCCCAACTGCGAACGTCTGTCCACCATCCTCATTCTCCATCCGAGTCGCACACAAGCGAATCACAGATGCAGAAATTTGCAACGTTCCCCTTGAGGGAGGGTCGAGCGCGTTCAGACGCGCGAGGGGAGGGGAGGGGACAGGTTTGGGGTTTCTCCCCTCCCCGAAATTTTCTCGTTTCACGCGAAAATTGTCGGCCCTCCCTCAAGGGGAGGGCGGATTTACCACAGGATCAGCGGACTCCTCGTTGGTCTCTGACCACCCTAAATGAGTTGAATGCAAGCCGTGCTTTGATTGCATCTACGGAATGCGAATAGCCTTGTTGAACTTTTGTCAGTGTGTCTGCTGTTACCTCACACAGTGGTCCCAGAATAATCTCGCAACATTTTATTTCGTCATCGAAGGATCGGAAGAATTTAAACGTAGCTTCGTCTTTCTCTTCTAAGCGAAGCCAAACCCGCCATTCCTCTTCGTAGCTCCAGCCAGAGAATTTTGTGAAGAGGAGCCGTTGCATGGTTTCTTCCGTAAACGGAAGGGTCAATGCTGTTCGCGTCTCAACATATTCGACTTTACTGGCATATTTATCGGATACATCGAACGCGAGACACATCCCCCGATGCCGATCGGCATAGTGGCTCCATAGCAACGGATTTTCCCATCCCGCACTAAAACACAATAATCCGTAGTTTTTTGACATTTCATTTTTCCAAGAGCGCAACACTGATCTCATTGTTTGGTCGGGCTGTTCCGAACACCAAAGTTCGAAAGGATCATTTAAATTCTCAATTTCGGAGAGCTTCAGACGTCGCTCTCTTAGATCGTCAAGTGCGTACTGCGCGGGCAAGAAGTGATAGAGGCGCATTTACTGATCTTTCATCTAGAAACAATCGTTTGGTGGCGGTATCGCGATGCCTTTACGCCCCCGGTGGAGCCCCCAAGGGCTTGCAGATTGGAAATGGGTACAAGCAGCACCCCTTCGCCCTTTGGAATGAAGGCGAACTCCTGCCCGGCCTTCCAGTCTTTCGCAGTGCGTACGGACTGCGGAATTGAGATTTGGAATTTTGAAGAAAGGCGGGTGGTGTTCTTGGCGCGCATCACGGTCCATAATAACTGAAATCAGCTATGAATTTTAGAACGCTTGGGGCTCGGCATGAAACAAATCACTTTGGCGATTGCGAGTGGCGCGGCGTCTCTCCTGGCCGGATCGTGTTTCGCCATCGCCCAAACGCCTGCACAGCATCCGATGAGTTTCTTCCTCACCAGTGTCGGCATGGAGAAGGGCGCCAATTTCGGCGGGCTCGCCGGCGCCGATGCGCATTGCCAGGAACTGGCGACCTCCGCAGGCGTAGGCAATCGTACCTGGCGCGCTTATCTCAGCGCGCAGGAGCGCCCCGGTAGCCCCGCGATCAACGCGCGCGACCGCATCGGCACCGGCCCCTGGTACAACGCGCATGGCGAGATGATCGCGAAGGACGTCGATGACCTCCACGCCATGAAAAGTTTCGCGCCCCAAGCGGCGTTGACCGAGAAGGGCGTTCCCAATCCGGGGCGCGGCGCGCCGGAAGACCCGGACGACAAGACGTGGCCCTATATGCAGGCCCATCCCGGCTCCATGCGCCATGAAATCCTCACCGGCTCAACGCGCGAGGGCCGTGCCTTCACCGACGGCCGTGACCACACCTGCAACAATTGGACGAGCGAGGAAGACGGCAACTCCCCGCAGCGCGCCCGCTTCAACACGGGGCCGGGGGCGGAGATCGGCAAATCCGACGACAGCGGCCCGTGGAATTCGCAAGGCATCAGCGGCGGCTGCACCCATGAGGCGCTGGCGCGCAGCCATGGCGCGGGCCTGTTCTACTGCTTCGCCGTCAATTGAAGCCGGCGGCGCCATTGTTTGCGCACCGCCATTGATGCAATGATCCGGCCGCCATCGGTCATGGAGCGGCGCATGCGCATTTTGTCCCAGCGGATCAGCCTTTTTGCGTTGTGTGTGGTCATGACCGCATTCGGCCGTGCCGCCGATGCGACGGAAATCAAGCTGGTCGCGTCCAACGCCGTCAAGGAGGCGTATACGGAGCTTCTTCCCGCCTATGAAAAATCCTCCGGCAACAAGGTCACGGTGAGCTGGGGCGGCACGGCTGATATCTCAAAGCGCATCAATGACGGCGAGCCCGCCGACATCGTCATCATCACCGAGACCGGCATCGATGGCCTGGTCAAGCAAGGCAAGCTCGCCGGCGCGGGCCGCATAAGCGTGGCCAAATCGCCGACCGGTGCGGCGGTGCGCGCCGGTGCCCCCAAGCCCGATCTGTCCTCGGTCGATGCGCTGAAGAAAACCCTGATCGCGTCGAAGGCGATTGTGGTCACGCCCGGACCGAGCAATCCGTTCCTGCATCAACTGTTCGACAAACTTGGCATCGGCACCGAGATGAAGGCAAAGGAGGTTCATCCCGCAGCGGGAGAAATTCTGAGCCAGCCGGTCATCGACGGCAAAGCCGATATCGTGTTCTCGCTGGCGAGCGAATTGATCAATGTGAAAGGCATGGACTACGTGCGGCACCTGCCGCCGGGCGCGGAAATCGTTCTCAATTATGTAGCGGCGCTTCACACCGCGGCGGCGCAGCCGGAAGCGGCAAAAGGGCTGCTGAGATTTCTCACCACGCCTGATGCACAAAAAGTGCTGAAGAGGACCGGCCTCGAACCTGGCTGAGCCGGCACGGCTCTAATATCGGGAGCCATAGCCGACGCCATTGCCCCAATGGCCCACCTGTTTGGGCGGCTTGCGGAAAATCTCCGGCGTCCGCGGTTCAGCCGTTCCCGCCGCCTGCTGTTGGTTGCCGCTGTTTATATTGGGCGTGGTGCAGCCGGCCAGAATCGCGGCGCCTGCAGCCAGCAAGATTATGCGCATCAAAAGCCTCCCCACTTTGCCGGTCTCCGCAGCCGCGGCCATCGGCAAATCCGTCCCTCGTTCGTATATTACAAGCAGGTTCGCCGCGTTGCCAGGAAAGGAGCGAGTCGCTGAATGCACCGCAAATGCACCGTTATTCGCATCCAAAAATGCGGCTTGGAAAAACTCAAGTGACTGGCGACATTTGGAAATTGGATTCCGATTGGGGAAAAAAAGGGGAAAGGGGGGTGCAACAAACGCCTTGTCCCTCCGGGCACCAAAAGCCGATGATCCTTTCAGATGAATTGCCGGTACAGGCGTGGGGGTGCGCATGACAAAATCCACCGATCATCCGAAGGACGGTGCGGGGAGCCGCGAATGTTCACCTCCCACGCGCCGAAACATTTTGCAGGCTGGGCTTGTGACGGCTGCCGGTTTGGCGCTGCCGGCATCCCCGGCGGCTGCGCAAATCACCGGTGTCGGCGCTGCCGAAGGAACGCTGCCCGGGCGCACCGCGCCGCACACACTCGAAGGGATATCAGCCAACGCAACGCCGCGTCAGCGCCTCGGCATCGACATCCACGCGCATTATTACCCGCAGGAATATCTCAATGTGATGGCGGAAGGGCGCGCTTTCGGCGGCGACTACACCGAAACGCCGCAAGGCTACATGCTGAAGGCGCCGGGATTCTCCGGCGGGCCTTTTCCGGCGAAATTCACCGATCTGAAGCTGCGCCTTGCCGACATGGATGCGCAAGGGGTTCAGGTCCATGCGCTGTCGCTAACGCGGCCGATGCCCTATTTCGGCCCGCCCGATTATGCGCTGAAGCTGGCGCGCGCCTTCAATGACGGCACCGTTCGCGCCCATCTTCAGTACCCGGATCGATTCGTCGGTCTGATGGCGCTTCCCATGATGGACAAGGACCGCACCATCGACGAATTGGACCGCGCCTCCAAGCTGCCGGGTATGCGGGGCGTCTATCTCGGCTGCAATATTGAGGGCCGCGATTTCTCCGATCCGGAATTCCTGCCGGTGTTCCAGCGTATCGAAGCGTTGGGTTTGCCGGTTTTCCTCCATCCCAATGGCGCGGTCGGCGGCAAACGCTACGATCCGTTTTATCTCGCCAATATTCTTGGCAATCCCTTCGATACCACCATTGCGGCTTGCCATCTGATCTATGGCGGCGTGATGGACAAATGCCCGAATTTGCAAATCAACCTCCCCCATGCCGGTGGCGCCGTGCCGATGCTGATCGGCCGCATGGATCATGGTTACGCGGTACGCCGCGACGTGCCCAATCTGCCGCGCCCGCCGAGCGAATATATGCGCCGTTTCACCTATGACACGATTGGCCACAATGCCGGCGTGGTGAAATTCCTCATCTCCGAAGTCGGTACGGACCGCGTGATGCTGGGCAGCGATTATTGCCTGGACATGGGCTATCTGAAACCCGTGCAGGATCTCGATGTGCTAGGGCTGAATGCACGCGACCGCGATCTGATTCTAAAAGGAAACGCCGCGCGCATTCTTAAGCTGTAAGCCTATTCCGCCAAATCGACATTCACCTGAAGGCGGTCGTGCCGGACGATGATGGACACGACATCGCCCGGCTGCACGTGAACGGCACGCGAAAAGCGATGCACCAGATGCGCCCAGTGGCCGTTGTAACCGGCATTGGGCGCAGGGCGGTTGTCGTAAGCGGTCTCCGAATCCAGCTGCAGCCGAATCCATTGTGCGACGCCGACGCAAATCCCGGCCTTGGTCGCCGTCATCTGCATCGCGCGGTTCGTCATCGGAAAATTCCTGGCCTTGAAGTCGAAGCGCAGCAATTCCACATCGTCGGATAGGATCTCGTGCGGTACGCTGTCCAAAGAAGCAACCAGGATGGCGGGCGCGAAATCGTTGAAGGGCGACAAATCGAATCCGGCGATTTTTTCGACAAACAGCATGCCTTTCAGCGTGTCTCCGCCTGCGAGATACCCGATTACCGAGCCGGAGGCGGGAATGATTGCAGCATCGGGTGTCAGCAAATGTTGATGCGCGTGTTCAAGCGTGGGAAGAATGCCTTCGCCAATCAGCGCGCTGGCGAAGGTTTCCGTGACCAGCACTTCGGCACGCTGGGCAAAATCTCGCCCCGCCGCAAGCTCCGTCGAAGGCCGGCCGATCACGTCGATGCGGTCGGAATATCCGTTCTGCGCCACGATCTCGCGCGCCCGATCCGCGATCACGCCGACCGCCTCGCAGGCGGTAATCGTGGCCGCTCCCGCGCGCGCCGCCATCATCGCGAGCAGGCCGCCGCCGGTGCCGATATCGAGCACGCGCTTGCCCGGAACAACACGACGGATGGCGGCGTCATAGGCCGCATTGCGCGCGCGATCGTCCATCATGGCGAAGTGCCATGCCGGCACCACGTCGCGATAGGTCGATCTGAGATT
>DATARE010000410.1:0-2915 GCA_036264295.1 Micropepsaceae bacterium
ACGATGGTCGCGAACCCAAAGACCGCGACGCACGCGAACATGGAAAGCCCGGTATGCCGGTGCAACTGCCAACGCGCCAGGACAAAGGCAACCAAAGCGGCTCCCATGGCCGGCGCCGTCCGCAAAAAGCCCAAGCCGGCCGGTCCCGTGTGCAGGATGTCGCGGGCAAAAATCGGCAACAATGCCGTGGTCCCGCCCAGGAACATGGCAAAAAGGTCGAGCGAGATAGCTCCCAGCAAAATCGGCCGCTCGCGCATATAGGTGATGCCATCGACGATGCGCTGCAGCGCCGTGCCCTGGCTGCGTTCTCCCTGCTGGGGCCGAATGCGCAAAATCGCCATGCCCACCAGCGTGAAAATGTAGAGACAGAGACAGAGGCTATAATTGACCGCGGGCCCGAGGTCGTAGAGAAATCCGCCCACTGCCGGCCCGCCAATAACCGCAATTCGGTAGGCGGAGGCATTCCAGGCTATCGCTTGGGGCAGTTTGTCCAGCGTCACCAGGAAGGGCAGAAAGGACTGCATAGCCGGCTGGGATAGGCCGAGCGCCACCCCTAACAACGTGATCACGCTGTAGAATATCCACATCGTTTTCACGCCCGTCAGGGTGAGGGCCAGCAACAAGGCCGAGGCGATCACCTGGACGAGGTAGCTCGCCATCAGCATCCGGCGCCGGTCCACCCGATCGGCGAGGTCGCCGGCCGGCAAAACCAGCAACAACATCGGAAGGAAGATGCTCAAACCGACATAGCCTAGCGCCACCGGGTCACGGGTGATGTCGTAGACCTGCCAGCCAATGGCGACAGATTGGATTTGGGTCCCTAGCGTGGTCCCAAAACGGATGCAGAGATAGAGGCGAAGGTCCCAGCTGCGGGGCTCGAACACCAGGTCGGGGTCGGAAGATTTACTCGCGGTCACGGGAGGGAATTTTTAACCAAAATAGAGTTAATTTGGGGTTTCTGTTTGTCCGGCATCGCACGCACGTGCTTGTGAAGCAAAACCCCAGCGAATGCATCCAGCAATGATGCGGTGATTTGGGAAGCGAAAGCTACGCCAAAATCGGCAATTTCCGCACCCGACAAAGTTTTGCGACACATCACCATTATGTCCGGACGATGAGATATTCATGTTAAAACCCTGCCCGGGGGCCGCTTTAGTTTGTTTGGCGTATTCCCTCCGGCGGAAAGAGACTGATGGGATACGACGAACCTTCTTCCAAGCGCAATAATGCGGTTTATGGAGCACCGGTCGCTGTGAAGCCCCGCAACCCTTGGCCGCGCCGCATCCTGCTCGGCGTTCTCGCGCTTGGAATTGGCGGATATATCGCCGCCAATCCCGATTTCATGCAGAAGATCAGCTCCTTGACCGGCGGAGCGACAAGCGACCGTCCGGCTGGACGCGGAGCGGCGCGTGGCGGCGGACAGGTTCCACCTGTGCGCGTCGCAAATGCAGAAATCCGTGATGTGCCGGTCATTGTACGGACCATCGGAACCGTATTGGCGAATTCGGTCGTGACCGTGAAATCGCAGGTGGACGGCCCGCTTCTTGCGGCCAGTTTCCGCGAAGGGCAAATGGTGAAACAGGGCGATCTGCTGTTTCGGATCGATCCTGCGCCGTTCCAGGCGGCGCTCCGCCAGGCCGAAGCGATGGTTCAGCGCGACAACGCCACCTATTCCAGTGCCAAGGCCGATGCCGACCGCGCCGTCATGCTGGCGGATCGCGGCATTGTTGCTGCCCAGCAACGCGATCAGCTGGTGGCAACCGCCAAAGCACTTGCCGCTACCGTCGCTGCCGATCAGGCCGCGGTGGAACGTGCGCAGCTCAATCTCGATTACACGACGATCCGCTCGCCGATCAACGGCAAGACGGGTCCGTTCCTTGTCTATCCCGGCAATCAGGTTCATGCCAACGACACTGCCGGCCTGGTGACGATCACGCAGATTCAGCCGGTGAAAATCTCGTTCTTCCTGCCGCAAGGCGATCTGCCCCGTTTGCAGGACCGGATGACTGAGAACCAGCTCGTGGTCAGCGTAACCACGCGCACCGACGTCGCGGCCGTTGCAGAGTCCGGCGCACCGCAAGACGAACGCGATATCCCTGTCAAAGTCGATTTCATCGGCAACACGGTCGACGACAAAACCGGTACGATCGAATTGCGGGCGACATTCCAGAATCCGGATTTGCGCCTGGTGCCAGGCCAGCTTGTCGATGTCAGCGTGAATCTCGAAACCTTCAAGAATACGGTGACGGTGCCGCGCGATTCTCTGAACATCGGCCAGGACGGCAATTACGTCTATGTCATCGACAAGGATCTCAAAGCGCGGATGCGCCCGGTCAAGGTGCTTTATCAGGACCAGGCCATTGCCGCGCTCGGTTCCGGCGTGCAAGCCGGTGAGCGTGTGGTGACGGACGGTCAATTGCGCGTGACTCCGGGGATCACAGTCAGCATCACGCGGCCTGAAGGCCAGAATTCCGGCGGAAGCGCGTCCCAGCCGGCATCAGGACCGGCCGCTGAAGGCACCAGTTTCAAGACCACCAATCCGCAAAGCTCCGATGCGCAGGCTGAGGGCACCGCCACCGCCGGGCGCAGGCAGCGGGGGCAAAGCGGCGGATAGGCGGGACAGCCCATGCACATTTCAGCAGCGTTCATTAAGCGCCCCGTCATGGCAACCCTGCTCATGGCGGGGTTCGTGCTCGCGGGTCTATTTGGCTATTCCTCGCTACCCGTCAGCGAGCTTCCGAACGTCGATTTTCCAACCATCGATGTAAACGCCAGCCTTCCCGGCGCGGATGCGGAAACGATGGCCACCGCCGTCGCCACGCCGCTGGAAAAGCAATTCTCGCTGATTTCCGGTCTCGATTCGATGACGTCCCAGAATGCACAGGGACAAACCCGGATCACGCTGCAATTCCGGC
>DATARE010000470.1:0-4507 GCA_036264295.1 Micropepsaceae bacterium
CGTTACGGTTATAGCAGCGAAGAAACTGCTCCCCCTATCGCGGTTCGCACCGCAAGCCGGGGCTGGTTGGCACGGCTGTTTGCAGCGATTTCCTCGGTTTTCGCGTAAAGCCCGAAGCTTAACCGCAAGCGTGGGCGTTCAGGCCGCTTTGGCGGCCCGGAACCGGCTGTAGAAGCTTTCACCTGCCTTCGCCATTTCGCGCAGCAGCTTGTTGGGCTGGAAGCGCTTGCCGTGCTTGGCGGCCAAAGCCTCACACAGTTGCGTGAATTCCGCCGCGCCCATCGTATCGATCATCGAAATGGGTCCACCGGTATAGGGCGCAAATCCCCAGCCCAGGATGGCGCCGACATCGGCATCACGGGGATCGGTGATGACGCCTTCCTCGAAACAGCGCGCGGCTTCCAGCGCCTGAACGGTCAGGAGCCGGCGCTTGAGTTCGGCGACATCGCTGTCGCTGCGCCATTTGCCCTTGCCATAATCGAAGAGCCCTGGCCACAGCCGCACCCGTTTGCCGCGGGCGTCATATTCATAAAAGCCCTTGCCGCCTTTGACGCCGGGGCGCCCGGCTTTTTCTACCATGAAAGCCAGGATTTCCTCGGCCGCGTCCGGCTTTTCGCTCTTGGTGACTTCCTTGCGGGTCTGGCGCGTGATCTTCAGCGCCGTGTCGATGCCCACGGAATCCAGCACCTCCAAAGGTCCCATCGGCATGCCTGCCATGCGGCCGGCATTCTCGATCAAAGCCGGAGCAATCCGCTCGGCCATCATGGTCAGGCCCTCCAGCGTGTAGGTTCCGAAGCAGCGCGAGGTATAAAACCCGCGGGCATCGTTCACCACGATGGGAGTCTTGCGGATCTTGCGTACGTAATCGATGGCGGTGGCGAGCGCGCGCTCGCCGGTTTCCTTGCCGACGATGATCTCCACCAGCCCCATGCGCTCGACGGGCGAAAAGAAGTGAATGCCGATGAAGTTCTTCGGCCGCTGGCTGGCCGCGGCCAGGCCGGTGATCGGAAGCGTGGAGGTGTTGGAACCGAAAATCGTCTCGGTACGGGTGACGGCATCGGTCTTTTTGGTGACTTCCCCCTTCACTTTACGATCTTCGAACACCGCCTCGATGATGAGATCGGCATCGCTCAGCAACGCGAAATCCGTCCCGGCATGGACGTGTCCGAGAACTTCCGCCTTTTTTTCCGGGGTAGAGCGGCCGCGGCTGACTTCGTGATCGAGCAGCTTGGCGACGTGATCCTTGCCGGCGGCTGCTCTTTCATCCGTGGTGTCGATCAGCGTGACCTCGATGCCTGCCACCGCCGAGACATAGGCGATGCCCGCCCCCATCACACCGGCGCCCAAAACGCCCAGCCGCTTCACATCCGCAGGCGCTTCGTTGACCGGGCGGCGCGCGCCTTTTCCGAGCTCCTGCATCGACTGGAACAGCGTCCGGATCATGTTCCGGCTTGCCGGGTCCATCAGGATACGGACGAAATACCTGGCCTCGATCTTCAGCGCGGTATCGATATCGACCAGAAGCCCCTCATAGACCGCCGACATGATGAAACGCTGCGCCGGATAATTGTCGTAAGTCTTCTGGCGCAGCATCGCGTTGCCGACGGTGAAGACCTGCGCACCGGAGGCCGAGAACGGCCCGCCGCCGGGAATGCGGAATTCCTTTTTGTCCCAGGGCTGCTGCGGGTTGGGATTGGCCTTGATCCAGGCCTTGGCGCCTGCCACGAGCTCGCCCGCCGGCAACACTTTCTGCACGATCCCCATGCCGGCGGCGGACGCCGGATCGAGACGCCTGCCTTCCAGCATCAGCGGCAATGCCGTCATGGCGCCGATCATGCGCGGCAGGCGCTGTGTGCCGCCGCCGCCGGGAATGAGTCCCACTTGCGCTTCGGGCAAACCGATACGAATGCGCGGATCGTCGGCCAGAAAGCGGCAATGGCAGGCGAGCGTGATCTCCAGACCACCGCCGAGCGCGGTTCCGTTGATCGCCGCGACCACCGGTTTGCCGCAGGTTTCGAGTTTGCGGAAGGTGCGATGCAGATTCATCATCGCCTCGAAGGCGGCCGTCGCCGCGTCGGTACCGCTTCCCCCGGCATAGGCGCTCATCTCGTCCAGATCCGCGCCGGCGCTGAAACTGCCTGCCTTGCCGCTGGCAATCACCATGCCCTTGATCGTGGCGTCGCTCGCGATTGTGCCCGCCACCTCCCCAAGCTCGGCGATGGCCGCCATCGAAAGCACATTCACGCTGCGATCGGGCGTATCCCAGCTCAGCGTGACGATGCCATCCGCGTCCTGGTCCCATTTGAAATTGACGAGGTTCATGTGAAGCAGCCCCTGATAAAGATCATTGTGCCCCCTCCGGCCTTGCAGGCCACCTCCCCCGTAAGCACGGGGGAGGAAATATTCACCTCGACTTTCCTCCCCCGCGTGCGGGGGAGGTGTCGCGAAGCGGCGGAGGGGGCGTGAAACAATCTAGACTCTTTCGATAATGGTCGCGGTGCCCATGCCGGCGCCGATGCAAAGCGTGACGAGCGCGGTGGAAAGATCGCGCCGTTCCAATTCGTCCAGCACCGTGCCCAGGATCATGGCGCCCGTAGCACCGAGCGGATGGCCCATGGCGATGGCGCCGCCATTCACATTCACCTTGCTGGGCGACAATTTCAGCTCGCGCATGAAGCGCAGCACGACCGAAGCAAAGGCTTCGTTGATCTCGAACAGGTCGATATCTTTCACATTCATGCCGGCGCGCGACAGCACTTTGCGGGTGGCTTCGGCGGGTGCGGTCAGCATGATGGCCGGTTCCGATCCGATGGAGGTAAAGGCCCTCACCTTTGCGCGCGGCTTTAAGCCCAGCGCCTTGGCTTTCTTCCGCGAGCCCAGCAGAACGGCGGCCGCGCCATCGACAATGCCCGACGAATTGCCGGCGTGATGCACGTGGTTCAGCGCTTCCACTTGCGGATAGCGCTGGATGGCCACGGAATCGAAACCGAGTGCGCCGAATTCGGCGAAGGCGGGCTTCAGCGCGCCCAGGGTTTGCATCGTGGTTTCGGGGCGCATGTGCTCGTCGCGGTCGAGCACGGTCAAACCTTGCGCGTCCTTCACGGCAATCACGGAATTCTTGAAATAGCCCTTGGACCAGGAATTGGCCGCACGCTTTTGGCTTTCCACCGCATAGGCATCGACATCGTCACGCGAGAAACCATCGACCGTGGCAATCAGGTCGGCAGAAATGCCTTGCGGCACGAAATAGGCCGGTATGGCAACGGAAGGGTCTTCCGGCCAGGCGCCGCCGGAGGAGCCGATTGTCACCCGGCTCATCGCCTCCACCCCGCCGCCGATGGCAAGCTCGGATTGGCCGGACATGATCTGCCCCGCCGCTATGTTGCAGGCATCGAGCCCGCTCGCGCAAAACCGGTTGATCTGCATGCCCGGCACAGTGTCGGCGAAGCCCGCTTTCAAGACGGCGGCGCGCGCAATATCGGCACCCTGCTCGCCGACGGGGTCGACGCAGCCCATGATCACATCGTCCAACTCGGCGGTGTCGAGCGCATTGCGCTCGCGTATGGCTTTCAGCGATTGGGTGGCCAGTTCGAGCGCGGTCACTTCGTGCAGCGCGCCGTCCTTTTTGCCACGGCCGCGCGGCGTGCGGACCGCGTCCAAAATGAAGCAATCTGCCATTCCATTCCTCCTCGGGACGTCAGCCGCCCGATTTGCGCGTGAACATGCTTCTGAGCACCGGGACCTGTCCGAGCACCGCGACAAAGGAAAATGCGGCCAGCATGTAGAACATCGTCCTGATATTGGGATTTTCTTCGTTCACCGCCAGATCAAGCAGCATAATGAGAGCCACCACGAAGATGGCAAAGGCAACCAGGCTTATGGCACGCGATTTGACGCCGACCTGGACATTGCGCCGGATCAGCGCGGTGACCTGATCCACCTGGCTCTCATGCCTGTCGCGGCAGGCGAGCCCGCCATCGCGCTCAGAGGCACACAGCGGGCAGAGCCCGCGCTGGCAATGCTTGCACAAACCGACAGCATCGGCTTGAGGATGATAGAAGCATTTCATCGGGCGCGCGGCCCCTGCGAATCACCTCAACCCTAGGTCAGGGACCGCGCGAACTCAACAAAGGCCCGATCAGGCGGAACGCTGAAGATTCTCCGCCGCGAAATCCCAGTTCAGGAGCTTCTCGATCACCGCCTTCAAGAAATCGGGGCGCCTGTTCTGGTAATCGAGATAATAAGCATGCTCCCAGACATCGATGGTGAGCAGGCATTTCTTGCCCTCGGCCATCGGCGTCATTGCGTTGGGAGTCTTTTCGATAACGAATTTGTTGCCATCGGCGACCAGCCACACCCAGCCGCTGCCGAATTGGCCCACACCTTGTTTGGCGAATTCCTCGGCGAATTTTTCGTAAGAGCCGAAGCTCGCTTCAATGCCCTGCAGCATCTTGCCGGAGGGCTTGCCGCCCTTTGGGGTCAGGCAGGACCAGAAGAAGGTATGGTT
>DATARE010000500.1:0-5124 GCA_036264295.1 Micropepsaceae bacterium
AGACCATGCCGTCCGAAAGCCACATCGTCCTGCACGCCTGCGAGCAGGGCTGGTCCTACATCGCGGAATGGACGGGCGTGCGGCTCTCCCATCTGCTCAATCTCGTCAAAACGAAATCCGAAGCCCGCTACGTCGTGTTCATGCCTTACCCGAACCCACAGCAAACGACGGGCATAATCCGCGTGCAATGGGACAGCATCGACATGGCGGATGCGTTCCATCCGCAAACGGTCCTCGCCTACGGAATGAATGGTGCGCTCCTGCCCGCGGACTTTGGCGCGCCCCTTCGGTTGCGCATGAGCCGTCAGCTCGGGTGGAAAAACACCAAATATCTCTCGCGCATCGTCCTGACCGACCGCATGGACCTTTATCGCAAAGGCGCTGGGACCTGGTACGGCGGCATTTGAGAATTGGTGGGTGTAGCAGGACTCGAACCTGCGACCCGATGATTAAGAGTCATCTGCTCTACCACCTGAGCTATACACCCAAACCGCGTGGCCCGGCGCGTACCGGACCCAGCGGGTGGCGGGTCTTAGCAAAGACCCCCCACCCTGTCGAGGGCAGGCAAGATCCTTAAATCATGCCGCTGGAATGGCGCGGGACCTCGATGCGTCGGTGCACATGGGCGCTCATCAATAGGCCAAACCCGAACATCACGGTCATCATGGCGGTGCCGCCATAGGAGATCAGCGGCATGGGGATGCCGACCACGGGGATCAGGCCCATCACCATCAAGCCATTGATCATGATGTAGAGGAAAAAATTGACGGTAATGCCCATGGCCAGCAGCCGTCCGAACTGGCTGCGCGAGCGCATGGCGATCCCAATGCCGTAATAGATCACCGTCACGAACAGCGCGAGCAGCGCCATGGTGCCCAAAAACCCGAACTCCTCGCCAATCATCGTGAAGATGAAATCGGTCTCCTTTTCGGGGAGAAAATTCAGCCGGCTTTGCGTGCCCATCAAAAAGCCCTTGCCGAGAATGCCGCCCGAGCCGATGGCGATCTTGGCCTGGGTGATGTTCCAGCCCGCTCCCAGCGCGTCCGTGTCCGGATTGAGGAACGTCATCACGCGGGCCTTCTGATAATCGTGCAGCGCGAATTCCCACACCATGGGCACGGCCAGCGCGATGGCCGCCGCCGTGGGCGCAATCCAGTACCAGGAGAGCCCCGCCAGAAACAGCAGCAGCGCCCCGCACAGGGCAAGCAGCGTGGCGGTGCCGAGGTTGGGCTGCATCAGCACCAGCACCACGGGCGCCGCAATCATCACCAATGGAATCAGCAGACGCAGCGGCTTGGAAATCGCCCCCGGCTCCAGCCCATGTAGATAGCGGGCGAGCGCCAGAATCAGCGCAATCTTCATCAGCTCGGAAGGTTGCAGCGCGAGCGGGCCGAATTCGATCCAGCGCTGGGCGCCCAACCCGACGCGCCCCGCCACCTCCACCGCCACCAACAACAGCAGCGAAAACACATAGGCGGGATAGGCCAAACCCATCCACACCCGCAAATCCACGCAAGCGACAGCGACCAGAATAAGAAAACCCACACAGAAGCGCACCATCTGCCGGTCGGCCCAAGGCGAGAAGCTGCCGCCGGCCGCCGAATACAGCATGGCGAACCCGGCGCAGGCGATCAGCGTGATCATGGCTACCAGCGTCCAATTGATCTCGCCGAGCTTCTGACGCAGCGGCAGCACGCGCGGGCGGTCGCTATAGGAGTGCACGCTCACAGCGATGCATCCGCGGAATTGACCGGATAGGCCGGTGGCCGGCCCAGGATATCGCGCTTCTGTGCCAGCAACAGCGCATCGCGGGCAAGCTGCACCTGCGGATGCGCATTGATGCCGCCATGTTCGATCAGAACGGCGCAGGCATAGCGCGGCTTATCGGCCGGGGCGAAGCCAATATAGATGCCGTGATCGCGCAGCTTCCAGGGCAGGCTCTCATTGCTGCGGATGCCGCTGGCGCGTTCTTCGGCGCTGATGACGCGCACCTGTGCCGTGCCGGTCTTGCCGGCCATCGCGAAAGCCGGATCGGTGATGCGCCAGGCATAGGCGGTACCGCCCGGTTCGTTGGCGACCGCGTTCATCGCCTCGCGCACGGCATCCAGCGCCTCGGTCGAGAAGTCCAACGCCTCCACCGGTGCAACCGGACGCTTCTGCGCACCCAGCGAATGCACCAGACGCGGGGTCACCTTCCGGCCGCCGGCGATGCGCGCCGCCAGCACGCACAATTGCAGCGGCGTTGCCAGGATGTAGCCCTGCCCGATGCCGGCAACCAAGGTCTCGCCCAATTGCCACGGTTCTTTGAAGGTCTTTTGCTTCCAGGCGCGGTCTGGGATGAAACCTGCGCGCTCGCCGGGAATCTCGATTCCGGTGGGTGCGCCGAGCCCGAGCCGGCGGGCGGCAGCCTGCAACGGATCGATGCCGAGCTTCAGCGCCACCTGGTAAAAGAAACAGTCGCAGGACACTTTCAGGCCCTGGCGCAAATTGATGGTGCCGTGACCGCCCTTCTTCCAGCAATGGAAAGAATGGGCGCCGAGCGTAAACTGGCCGGAGCAGGTGAAAACCGTGTCCGGAGTAATGGCCCCGGCATCCAGCGCCGCAAGCGCGGTGACTGTCTTGAAGGTGGAACCCGGCGGATAGAATCCGGCCAGCGTCTTGTTGATGAGCGGCTTGTGATCGTCCTCGGTAAGCGCTTTCCATTCGGCTTGCGTGACGCCGACATTGAACGCATTCGGATCGAAGCCCGGTGTCGAGACCAGCGCCAGCAAATCGCCCGTCTCCACATCCATCACCGCCGCACCGGCGCTTTCGCCTTGCAGCCTTTCATAAAGGAAGCTCTGCAATTCCTGATCGATGGTGAGATAAACATCCTCGCCCGAATGGCCCGACTCGCGATCCAGCTCGCGGATCACGCGGCCATAGGCGTTGACCTCGACGCGGCTGGCGCCGGCTTGCCCCCGGATCTCCGCATCGAAGCTCTTTTCCACACCGCGCTTGCCCACGCGAAAGCCCGGCAGATCGAGCAAGGGATCGACCGAATTGTTCTTCGCCTTTTCCTCGGGCGAGACCGCAGCGACATAGCCAAGAACGTGAGAGAGTTCTTCCTTATACGGATAACCGCGGGTCTCGCCCACATCAGGCTGCACGCCCGGCAGATAGGGAAGATTGAGGTTCAGACGCGCAAAATCGTCCCAGGCGAGGTTTTCCGCCACCACAATGGGCATGAAGGGTCGATTTCCACCCGCATCCTTCAGCACGCGGGCGCGGGTTTTATCGTCAATCGGAATGACCTCGGCCAGTGCGTCCAGGGCCGCGCCCACGCCGCGCCGTGTCTGCTCCGGAATCAGCAGCACGCGATAATTGCGGCGGCTGTTGGCGAGCGGCACCCCAAAGCGGTCGAAAATGCGTCCACGCTGCGGCGCCAGCAGCCGCAAATTGATGCGGTTCTCCTCGGCCTCGGTGAGATAGCGATCGCCATTGACGATCTGGAGTTGATAGAGCCGGGCTGCGAGAACACCGAACACGGCCGTCATGCCGCCGGAAAGCAAAAGCGTGCGCCGCGAGAAACCCGCATAGCGACTCTTATGCTTTTCCACCAAAGCCATGCCGAATTCCTATTCGCCGCTCCGCATCGGACCGACAATTCGTCTGTGAAACCACCGCATCGAAATTGCGACGAGCGGATAAAACAGCACCGTGGTGACGCTTTCGAGGAGCATCGGGGCCAACGGTGGCAACCTGAGATAGACAATCGTATCCAAGCCATAGGCCGCCCCGGCCGCAATCAACATCGCACCGGCAAAGCCCAACACAGCGCCAATTCCGGTCAGACCCGCGAAAGTCTCGCGCTCGCGGTCGGTGAGCCATAGCGCGGCCAGAAATCCTGCCGCCCAAAGGCCGGGCGGACCGCCGGACAGAAGATCCTCCAGCAACCCGACAGTCAGCACCAGCAGCGGCGGCATCAAATCGGGCCGCACCAGCACCCAGAAATACACGCTGGCGAGCGCGAGCGCGGGCGCCGGCAGAAGGCCAGCCGTCAGCGACACCGGCATGTTGACGACCATGACGAGCAGACCGGAAAGCAGCGCGGGGATTGCTGCACCGGCCAGACGCAGCGGATGATGAAGCAGCAGCTCGACCAATTCCCCCGCCGCGTTCACCTGTCCTGTTCCTCGTCCTGCCCGTCAAAGCGCGGCACATCGGGGCTGCGCGATTGCAGCGGCATAGCGGGCGGCGCCGGATGCGCTGCAATGCCGGCCGTTATCGTGGCGGGTGGGACCTTGGGCTCATCGGCCGCAGTCGCCGGGACCGGATCGGTGGCCAGCGGCGGCTCCGGCACGCTGTAATTCATGACATTGACGAAATCGCTGGTACCCGGCCGCGCAAACAGCACGACTCTGAGCGCTTTGCCATCCTGCATTACGGTGCCGACCGGAAGATCGGGCGGCAACAGGCCGCCATCGCCGGTGGACACAACGCGGTCGCCGGGCTTAACGGGCCCATCGCCGACATCGAGTTCCAATTGCGGCGCCGGCGTATTGTCGCCCGTCAGAATCGCGCGGCGGTGATTTGGCTCTATCATCACCGGCACGCGGCTGTTCAGATCGGTCAGCAAGATCACCCATGAGGTGTTTTGGCCCGTCACATAGATGCGGCCAAGCAGACCGCGCTCGTCCTTGACGGCTTGGCCCTTTTTCACCTGCTGCTCGGCGCCCACATTCAGGATCATGGACTTGATGAAGGGACGGCTCGCTTCGCCAATGACGCGTGCGGTGACTGTGGGAAGCACAGGATCGTGCGCCGCGTTGAGCAAAACCTCGTAACGATGCAGCCGGTTCTCCAGCGACAAGGCGATGTTTTGCCATTTCAGCAGATCGGCGTTTTCTTTCTTGAGGCGGGTATTGTCCTGAAAGGCGGTGAAAAGCCCGCCAACATTGTCGATCCAATGCTCGACGCCAACGACCGGTCCGCGGATCTGGGTCAGCGCCGGCTCCGCGAAATCGGAAAGCCCCGCCCGCACCCGATCGAAGAAGGCACTGTCGGCGCGGCCGACAAAGGCGATGGCGACGGCGAAAACGGCGCAGAGGATGAAAGAGCGCTGCTTTGCTCCCCGTCCCCGCG
>DATARE010000503.1:0-3676 GCA_036264295.1 Micropepsaceae bacterium
GTTCAAGCAAGGTATCCGGATCGGCAGCGTGAAGGACGGCAAGGTCACGGCCTTCATTCCTTGGAACGAAGGTAACACGTTGGAAGGCGTCGCCGTGGACGAAGCCGGCAACGTTTATGGCGGCTTCACCAACACGCTCAATTTCCGCCGCTTCGTGAAAAAATAGCGGCGCACCCCATCGGCGCATAGCCATAAACGCCACTTACGGGCATGCTGAGAGTTGCGCGTGTCGCACGCGTATGATGGTTTGCGTTCAAAGGAGAGAAATCATGAAATGGAAGATCGTCGCCGCATTTTCTGCGGCCGTGATCATCGGCGGCATCGTGGCACAACAAATCGCCGCACCGGCGCGTGCAGCGGGACCGATTGTTAGATCAACCTATACCGGCATTGGCTCCGGCGTGAATGAGAATGTGGCCGTGATATGGCTTTTAGGTTCGGATGGCGGAATAAAAATCTGCACACATTCGGCGACAGGTACGAATGCGGACGCTCCCGTTTGTAGTAGTGCTGTAATTCCGTAAACAAATTCTTAAAATATGATTGCGATGCGCATGAAATTGCGTTTTTGTGACGTCAAGACGATGATTCGTGAATATGTCGCAGCACTCATTTTTATCACAGGACATCCGTTGTTCCCGTGACTATAAAAATTTTCGGGGGGATGATCCGTAGCCGGAACATCCTACGGAGCGAATTGCATATAGGACTGAATACTACAAAATGCAACGCGATGTTTTGGTGGTCATGTCCTTTGGATTGTGAAGAGAAGGAAGTGGCCGATGTTTTATAGCGAAGTGCACGGCACAACAGATGATAACCACGCGCCATCCACAAATCCGTCCGAACAAACTCTTCTCGATTGCTTCAAATCGCTTTTTACGACGATAGACGCCGACAGACCGCCCTATATCGGAGCCGCGCATCGGTTGCGATATCAGGTCTATTGTGTGGAGAAGGACTTCGAAGACGCCAATGCTCATCCCAACGAGCTGGAAAAAGACGAATTCGATTCCCACGCAGTTCAGGGCCTTCTTCTTCACCGCGCGACCGGCACGGCGCTAGGGACCGCGCGCCTGGTCCTGCCGCTTTCGGATACGCCGGAACGCAGCTTTGCGGTTCAGCGCCTGCTGCGCCGGGAATCGCGGAAGATGGCCGCATCCGTGCCGATCGGCTCGACGGCGGAGGTTTCCCGGTTCAGCATCTCGAAACATTCCCTGCGCCGGCTGTTCAGCACGAATGGCGATGCCGGCCAGGCGGATTGCCGCAGCGGTCCATTGATGCGTCTGGGCTTGATCCAGATGCTGATCCGCATGAGCATCGCAAACAACATCACCCATTGGTATTGCATCATCGAGCCGTCGCTGAAGCGTATGCTGGACGCGATGGCGTTCTCCATGGAACCGGTGGGACCGCTGGTGGAATTTCACGGCGTGCGCCAGCCTTGTTTTTGCAGCCTGTCAAAGGTTTTGACGGCAATGAAACACGAACGGCCGTCGTTCTGGGATGTGCTCACCGATGGCGGGACGCTGGTGGTGGGTTCCTGAACCCGCTCTTGGATTGACCGCGAATGTTCTACAGTCTGCGCGTGGCGTCACGTTAGGGTGACGCCATAGGTGGATGAGGAACACATGGCGGCAAGTTCGCGACGCGTGGTACGGACATGTCTCGCGACGGCGGTTGCCGCCGGCGTGCCGGGCGGCCGTTAGCATTCGAGTTTTCCCATGCAGCCGGCCGCCCAACCCAACGCCATTGCTTATGTCATCACGGCCCTCGTCATTGTTCTGATCCTGTCGTTTCGCCTGCGGCGGATGCGGCGCACGGTTCCCTTGCGGTTGAAGCGGCTCTGGATCGCGCCGGCAATCTTCGCTGGCATGACGGTGTTGGTGGTAACGCAGTTTCCCTTGCCGCTGCTGGATTGGATTTGGCTTGCGTTCGCGTTGGTGGTGGGAGGCGCAGTCGGATGGCAGCGCGGACGGCTGATGCATATCGCGTTCGACCCCGCAACGCGCGCGCTGACCGTGCAGCCCACTCCGACGGCGATCTATTTTCTTCTCGGGCTTGTTGCCCTGCGCATCGGTCTGCGGACCGGTCTCAATATGGAGGCGCGGGATTTGGGGCTGAGCCTGCCATTCATCAACGACATTTTTGTCATGTTCGCTCTGGGACTTTTCGCGGCGCAGTCCGTGGAAATGGCTATTCGCGCACGCCGATTGCTCGCAAATCGTGCGGAAGTCGCGACGACACAAGCTGAAGTGCGATCGGATATGACGGATTTATAAATTTTTCTTGTTGGCCGGAAAATCTGTGGGGAATTCGCACAGATGACATCATAGGTTTTTAAACGCTCCCTAAGCACGTCTCCGCATTGGTTTTCAAACCGCAACCATTATGGGGACGCGATCATGCCAAAATTCCTGTCTGTTCCGCGCGCTGTTTCGGCGCTGGGGGCTATCACTCTGTCCATCTTCATGATGGGCGCGGCAAAGGCTGACGAGATCGGGCTCTGGGGCGATCTGCCCTATTCCGACGCGCAGGCCGCAGCAATTCCCAATCTGATTGCCGATATGAACGCGGCGAAACTCAATTTCTCGGTCTTCGACGGCGATCTCAAACAGGGCTCCAACAGCCTGTGCGACAACAATCTGTACAATCAGGCTTATGTCTGGATGAATATGTTCACGGCGCCCGCGATGCTGACCCCGGGCGACAATGATTGGGTCGATTGCGATCGCCCATCCAATGGCGGGTACAATTCGCTGGAGCGGCTCGATCACGAACGGCAGGTCTTCTTTTCGACCCCGTTCTCGATGGGCCAACGCCGCATTCGCCAGGATGTGCAGACCGAAAAACTTTGCCTCGGCGTGAGCGGCCAGGTCGGATGTGTCGAAAACCGCCGCTGGACGGTGGGCAACGTCACCTATGCCACGCTCAACGTGCAGGGGTCCTGCAACAATCTGTGCGACACCAATCCGGATTCTGCGGAATATGCTGCGCGCAATGCCGCCAACATCAAATGGATGCAGCAGACCTTCGCCGTCGCGAAGGCGCGCAATTCGGCGGCCGTGATGTTGATTTCGCAAGCCGATCCCGGGTTCGATTTGTCGGACGCAACGCGTGCGCCGCTGCGCAATCCCCAGACGCTCGCGGAAACCGATGGCCAACCCGACGGCTTTCAGGATTTCCTTGTCGCCCTGCGGGATCAGGTGGCCGGGTTCCGCAAGCCGGTCGCCTATGTCCACGGCGATTCGCATTATTTCCGCGTCGACAAGCCGTTCTTGAATTCGCTTGGACAGCGGCTTGAGAATTTCACCCGCGTCGAGACCTTCGGCGACAACGCCCAGAACGGCACCAATGATGTGAACTGGCTGAAGGTGACCGTGAAACCGAACACCCGCGAAGTGTTCTCGTATCAGCCCATGATCGTGCCGGCGAACCGGGTGGCCGTTCCCGCTCCCTGATTTGCGCCAAATTCAGGCGGAATCGAGATGCGCCCGGGCTTCGGTCCGGGCGCTTTTTTATGCGAGAACCCCGTTAAAGAACGAGCCCGTAGCTGTAGAATCAAGGCCGCGCGATGGCTATGCTCCGCCATCCAATCCTTTCCGGTCATTCTTAAGACCGGCGCAAATCGGGATCTCCTCCATGCTGAAGCCCATGAGCATCGCCGCAACCGTGC
>DATARE010000550.1:0-5492 GCA_036264295.1 Micropepsaceae bacterium
GCCATGATGCGTCCGGTCTTGAGGCCGTCCGCCACATAAATGTCTTGCGTCGGATTCGTCGCCGGTGCGGTGAGGCGCGAGCGCAGCTCCCCTTCCTCGCCGTTCTCCGTGAAGGTGATGCAATCCATCGGGCAGATGTCGACGCAGGCATCGCATTCGATGCATTTCGGTCCTTCGAACACGGTCTGCACATCGCAATTCAGGCAACGCTCGGCTTCCAGAAAAGCCTGCTTCACATCGAAGCCAAGCTCGACCTCCATGCGCACGTTCTTCAATGTCAGCGCAGGCGGCGCGTGTGGAACCTTATAGCGCCGGTCGGCGGAGATATCGTTGTCATAGCTCCACTCGTGAATCCCCATCTTCTGACTCGACAGATTGGTCAATGGGGACGGGCGGTGATGCACATTGTCACCGCTGCAAAGCAGATCGATGGAGACGGCGGCCTCATGCCCATGCGCGACCGCCCAGATGATGTTCTTGGGTCCGAACGCCGAATCGCCACCGAAAAAAATCTTCGGATGGGTCGATTGCATCGTGAGCGCATCGACCTTGGGCATGTCCCAACGGTCAAACTCGATGCCAAGGTCACGTTCGATCCAAGGAAAGGCATTTTCCTGGCCCACCGCGACCAGAACATCATCGCATTCCATATGAATGTCGGGCTCGCCTGACGGGGTGAGCGAGCGGCGTCCCTTGGCGTCGTATTCCGCTTTTACCTTTTCGAACACAACGCCTGTCAGGTGGCCCTTTTCATGGGTGAATTCCTTGGGCACCAGATAATTGAAAATCGGAATGCCTTCGTCCATCGCGTCTTCCTTTTCCCAGGGAGACGCTTTCATTTCCTCGAAGCCGGAGCGGACGACGACTTTCACCTCTTCCCCGCCGAGACGGCGCGACGTGCGGCAGCAATCCATGGCCGTATTGCCGCCGCCCAACACGATCACACGCTTGCCGATCTTGTCGGTGTGGCCGAAGGAAACACTCGACAGCCAATCGATGCCGATATGGATATTGGCTGCCGCCTCTTTGCGTCCGGGAATCTCAAGTTCGCGACCGCGCGGAGCGCCGCAGCCGACGAAAATCGCGTCATAGCCCTCCTCGAGCACGGCCTTCATGGATTCGACACGCGCGCCCAAGCGCAATTCCGGCTGCAGCCCGACGATGTAACCGACCTCTTCGTCGAGCACGGTTTCGGGCAGGCGGAATTTCGGAATTTGCGTGCGCATCATCCCGCCCGCGGACGCGTCGGAATCATACAGCACACAATGATAGCCGAGCGGCAACAGATCGCGCGCGACCGTCAGGGAGGCAGGCCCTGCACCGATCAAGGCAACCCGCTTGCCGTTCTTGGCAGCAGCCGCGACGGGCAGCCGGTTGCGGATATCGTCCTTGTGGTCGGCCGCGACGCGTTTCAGTCGGCAAATCGCAACCGGCTGCGCGCCTTTGCCTTCCTCCACGCGTCCGCGCCGGCAGGCTGGTTCGCACGGACGATCGCAGGTGCGGCCCAGCACACCTGGAAAAACATTGGAATGCCAATTGACCATATAGGCATCGCTGTAGCGGCCTGCCGCAATCAGCCGAATATATTCGGGCACCGGCGTATGTGCGGGGCATGCCCATTGGCAGTCCACGACCTTATGGAAATAATTGGGGTTCTTGATATCGGTCGGCGGAACTCCGGAAATATCGCTGCGATCCAAGCTCAAGCGTGCTCCCGGAATTTGTTCTACGCCTTGGCTCAATCGCGAGGCAGCCGATTCGCCCGGCTGCCCGGGTGCCGCATTACCATCCATGTCCGTGACCGTTGCTCCAGCGAACTTGCTGCATATTTCCTATGCGATGTTTTCGACTGCACGTGATCTGGGTGGATTTCGTGAACTCGTTTCCTCACATGCAATCTCGAAGCCGGCCCCTCGGTGCTCTTTCGGTACCGGTGCGAGGCAGCCTCCCCCTCGGCCTATTTACACCATAGACGCGGGTATTGCGAAAAATTTTGCAGGCGTACCTTGGCTTTTACCAAACAAAAACAAGGGCCATGGCGGACCATGACCCTTGCTTGTGCCAGCTGCTTAAAACCGGCCTATGTCTAGCCGCGTGAGGTCCGGCCACGCAGGTGCCGCGTATCGACGTTAATGGCCACGGTGCGGCCGGTCTGAGTCTTGGCCATGGCCATCATGTCGAGCGGCGAAATCGTCGGAGCCGCGAGGCGTCTGCCATTGTCTTTTACCAGCGAGGCCGGCATGGCGACGGCGATTCCGCTCGGCAACTGAACGTCCACCATTCTGGTGCTGACATCGACCGCCAGAACCGTGCCAAGCCGGGCTCCATGCGCCCCAAAAATCATCCGGCCCTCAAATCGGGTCAGCTTGGGGTTGGCCATTGCCGTTTTGGCGACCGGGTGAAGAACAGGCTTGGGCCCCTCGTCGAAGGAAAGCCGGCCTTGCGGAGGTTCACCGAAATTCGGGCTGGAATGGGGAATATTGGTCCCCTGAACGTCAGAGTTTCGGTTTGAATCGCCAATCGCCCGGAGATCGGCCGGGGTTGGATTGGGCGCGGAGCCGATGTTCAGCATCACTCCACTCCGCGGATTGCTGAACCAGTTGGCATAGGCCGGTGTCACGCATACCGCCGACAGCAGCAGCAGGGACATCATGGTTGGGGTCGTTTTCATTGCGCGCTCCTATGGGTGATGAGCAAGCCGGATGGCTTTGCCGAAACTGCTGCAAAGAAAACGCGCGAAATCCGGGCGTGGCTCCGAAAAACGGAGGTTTCGGTATGTAAAAACAAATAAAATCAAAGCGTTAATGGCTGGATGATGTCGCCGCTGTGGCAACAAAAAGGCGGGCCAAAATCTGGCCCGCCCGATTGGAATTTGAAGCCGGTCAGCGAGACGGCGAAGCTGACGCTACCACACCGCTGTTGGTATCGGGCGATTTGGCCTGCACCGGTACGCTTGTGGTCTTATTGGCGTCCGAGTTTGCATCCTTGGCCGTAGCGGCAGGGTCGGCCTGCTCATTCTTCGCGGCAATCGGCAGACGATTGTCACGAATGTCTTGAGGCGTCGGATTGGGAGCCGAGCCGATATTGCGGTTTATGCCTTCATAAGGATTATGGAACCAATTCGCGGCAGCGGGGCTAACGAAAGCCGCTGCGACCAGCAGCACTGGCAGAAATGTCCTGATCTTCATCATGACCTCCGATATTGCGGGGTTGTGCCTGCCGCACCAGACAAGCTGCAACTATAGAATTCCCAAACGTGGGCACCCGCAAGGCGATTATTTTCCACACATTCAGCCTGCATTCAGCTTGGCAGATAGTTGTGTTCCCTGCCTTCCCCATCCCGCAGCCGATATGACGCTTCTGTGCCTTCAGCATCGCACGGCGTCAGCAGCGCCTTGGCGTAGCCGCCGGGAATATCCAGCACGTAATGGGGCAAACAGAGACCCGACATACGGGCCCGCAGTTCCCGGATCAGATGCTGGCCTTCGGCAATGGTCGTGCGGAAGTGAGACGTTCCGGGCGCCAAATCCATGTGATGGAGATAATAGGGCTGGATACGCGCTTCGACGAGCGCCCGCATGAGCGCTTCCAGAACCGCCACGTCATCGTTCACACCTTTCAGCAGAACGCTCTGGCTCAGAAGCGAAATTCCCCCTCCGAGCAAACGGGCTGCTGCGCGCCGGGCCGCCTCGGTCAATTCGCGTGGGTGGTTCACATGAATGGCGACATAGGTGGTTTTGGCGCAGCGAAGCGCATGCACGAGCGCCGGTGTGATCCGATCGGGATCGGCAATGGGCATACGGGTGTGCCAGCGCAGGATTTTGACATGGCCGATTTTGGCGAGCCGCGCCGTCACCTCTTGGAGCCGGCGCGGTGACAGCATGAAGGGATCGCCGCCGGTCAGGATCACTTCCCAGATTTCGGGATGTGCGGCGATGTAGGCGAGCGCGGTGTCGAGATCCGCGGCATTGAGCATCTGATCCTCGCCCGGCCCTACCATTTCGCGGCGGAAGCAGAAGCGGCAATAGACCGGACAGATATGGGTCAGCTTCAAGAGCACCCGGTCGGGATAACGATGCACGATCCCCTTCACTGGGCTGTGCCGTTCATCCCCGATCGGGTCGGCCCGCTCATAGGATTGCATTGCAGCTTCGGCGGGCGAAGGCACGAACTGTCTGGCAATGGGGTCTTCAGGATTGGCCGTGTCGATGAGATCGGCAATTGCCGGTGTGACGGCAATGGCGTAGCGCGCCGAAACCGGTGCGAGTGGCTCGATCGCATCGGGCTTTAACAACCCCGCGGCGGCCAATTCCTGCGGCGTTCGCAATGTCCGTCGCTTTTCGAGCATATCAACGTGTCATTTCTGCAAAAATCCGGGGCGTTGTGCATGGATTTGCGGCCAGGGGAAAGCGCAATTGTGCCGACGATAACAGGTGAGATTTGCCGCGCCGCACAGCAATCATCGGCAGCAGAATAAAATCGATTGTGAGGAAATGCGGCTAGATGTCGATGCCCGAGGCGTCTTCTTCCAGCTCAAGCATTGCCGCGTCGCCGAAATATCCGGCTTTTCTCAGGACGTCTTCGGCTCGGCGAAGGCATATATCCACCTGATGAAATCCCTGGACGTCGTGGGCGTGATGAAATTTCCAGCTGATGATCGCGTTGGCCAGGGCCCGCAGAGCGTCTCGATCTTCGTTTCTGTCCAGCAAAATGACCCTCCGTCGTTGCATCCACTCGCGCAGCGCTCGCCAATGCCATGGAAACCCGGCCCGCTGACCTCCGCAAGCGGAAACCGATGCGCAGCAAAAACGTGAACGCTCATTCCGGCGGCGGGGTCCACATCACCGAAGAAACGCGCCCGGCGCCGGTTGCCAGCATGACCAGGCGGTCGAAGCCCAGCGCCACGCCGGACGCATCGGGCATATGTGCAAGGGCGGCGAGGAAGTCCTCGTCCAAGGGATAGCGCTCGCCATAAATGCGCTGCTTTTCCTCCATCTCCGCCTTGAAGCGGCGGCGTTGTTCGGCCGCATCGGTAAGCTCGCCGAAACCATTGGCCAATTCGACGCCGCAGACATAAAGCTCGAACCGTTCGGCCAGACGCGGATCGTCGGGTGCGGTTCTTGCCAATGCCGCCTCGATGCGAGGATAGCGGTCCAGAATGGTAGGGGCTCCAATTCCCAGGCGCGGTTCGATTTTCTCGGTCAGGGCCCGGCTGAAAATATCGGACCAGGAATCATCCGGCGCGGTTTTGATGCCGGCTGCCGCGGCAGTGCGGGCGAGCCTGCCCACACGCGGCGTGCCATCCCTCTCCAGCGTCGCCATCAGGTCGATGGCTGCGTAACGGGCGAACGCATCGGCTACGCTGATGCGTTCCGCCGGGCTCCCGATATCGGCCTCATGGTCACGGAAGCGAAATTTCGCGTTCCCGGTCGCTGCCGCAGCAAGCCTGAGGATGGCCAGGCAATCGGCAATTACCGCATCATAGGGTTCGC
>DATARE010000568.1:0-11238 GCA_036264295.1 Micropepsaceae bacterium
CTCCTGTAACGCGGGCCAACCGGAAAAGCCTCGTATGAATCGCCAAAGCGCACGAATTACATTTTCAGAGGCTTGAAGTAGCCCGTGAGTTCCAGATAGCCGCGCCCGCCGGGCACGCGTGCAGCTCCCTCCCAATAAACCGGTCCTCCGCCGATGCGGCTGTCCAATTCCTGATCGTCGAACAAGGGCGTGATGCGCCATTGACGCGGGCCTGCGGGCAAGCGGACGGAAAGTTCGCGTTCCACCGGATAATCCGCGCCAGTGCGCGGCGAATGCCAGCTTCGGACTGTGGAGAAACTCAAATCGCCGGGCGAAAGGCGCGCAAGTTCGCCTTTGGCATCGCGGAAGGAACCGCCCGCCCAGAACGCCTTCCCGTTCGCATCGCGGATCTGAAATGCCATTAGCGCAGACCCGTCGTCGAAATTGAAACCGACCCAATCCCAGCCGACGGCATTGGGATCGAGATAAGAGGAAGACCATTCGCGGTCCAGCCAGGCGGTGCCTTTGACGCGAACGGATCTGCCGCCACGCTGCACCGTGCCGGAGACCGTCAGATGCGGCAGGCTGTAATAATGACTGGCTTCCGCCGGCTGCGGCCCCTTTTGGCTGTAGCCATTATCGCCTTCGAGCATTACAGGCTGGGTGGGCGTGAAATCGAGATCGAGGGTGAAATCCTTGCCGCCTGCCTTGGTATGGATGCGGTCAGCGGCATCGCGTTTGATGCTCCAATCGTCGAGCACGACATCCATGTCGGTTGTCGATGCTTCCGCCAATCCGAACCCGGCGCGTGCCACGCGCTGATCGTGCAGCAAGTGGCCGACGGAGGGATCGGAGAGCGCCGCATGCGCGAAAAGAATTTGTTTTGCGGCAAAAGCGCTGGGATTGTTTTGGTCGACCGAGGGGCGGATCCGGAAGAACGTCACCTGGAATCCCAGGCTGTGTCCGTCTTCGGTATCGAGCCAGCCGGTGACGTACCACCATTCGTTGCGATAATCGGGATGGGCGCCATGATCGGCGGGAAATTTCAGCACGACGCCGGGCCGCACCTCGGGATAGGACGGCAGCGAGGCCGTGTCTGCGGCCCGCACGCTCGAAACGAGCAACAGCAGCGCAGCGGCGATTTTCAGGGCGCGCATCACCAATCCTCCCGCACCGCGCGCACCGCATCGGCCGAAAGCGCCCGCCGGCCGGCGAGCAGCGCGGTTCCCGCTGACGCAACCATCAGGGCAATGGTCACGGTCGCGAACACGGCAAGAGGCAACCGCGTCTCCATAGTCCAATGGAAGGATTGCGGATTGATGACATGAATCAGCACCTGGCTGATGACGATGCCCAGCCCAATGCCCGCCACCACGCCCACCGCGCCCAAAATCGCGCCTTCGGCCGCCAGCATGGTGACAATCTGCCGGCGCAGCACGCCAATATGCCGCAACATGCCGAACTCCTTGGTGCGTGCGAGCGTCTGGGCCGAAACGGTTGCGGCCACTCCGGCAAGGCCCACCAGAATTGCAATGCCTTCGAGCACATAGGTCACCGCAAAGCTGCGGTCGAAAATCCGCAGCGATAGCGCCCGCAATTCGCGCGAGGGCGCGAAGCTCACGCGGGCTGCGAGGGCGGGCAGCAGGCGCGCGCGCATCGCTTCCACCGCGGCTGCGACGCCTGTGCCGGGCGCCAGTGTGACCGCCCCGTCCGAACGCAGACTGTCGCCCGTCAGCGCCATGTAATCCTTGGTGTCCATGGCGATCGTGCCCTGTTGGCGGCCGTAGTCGCGCCATATCCCGGCGACGAAAACTTTGGTGGTGCCACCCGCAGGATTGAGCGGCAGATCGATCATTTCGCCTGCGCGATACGGATAAAGCCAGGTCGCCGGTTCCGATAGCCATATCGCGATTGCTCCCGGTGGCACCGGATGGGCGGCACCGATCAGCGGCAGAGTCTTTCCCGGATTGGCGGGATCGATGTCTTCGGCCAGCCAGGCGATGGGCGTCTGCTCCGGCGAAAGCCGCAACGGCGTCAGCTTGCGGAAGTGAATCGTGCGAATACCCGGTGCCGAGGCGAGGCGCTGCTGCACATCCACCGATAGGGCGCCATAGTCGTCGCCTTCGACACGGAGATAAATATCGGCCGGCAAAATTTGCACCAGCCAATTGTCGACCGAGTTGCGAAAGCTCGCGACCATCACCGCCATGGCGATCATCAAGCTGGTGCTCGCCACGATGCCGCAAAGCGCAATTGCTGCCTGCGAAGGCGCGCCCCAAAGATGCTTCGCCGCGAGATGGGCGGGTACCGCGAAGGAGAAACCTTGCAGCGGCGCCAGCAACAGTCGCGCCAGCAGCGGCATGGCCGCAACACCACCGGCAAGCAAAAGCGCAATGGAGACATAGCCGAACAAAGGCAGCGATCCGACAGCGGGAAGAAAGGCCGCACCTGCGCCCGCCAGCAACAGCACGAAGGCTAACCGCGCCCCGGGCGGCGATTTCGGATCGGCAGCATCACCCACATCTTTCAGGGCGATCGCGGGCTGCGCCCGTCCCGCATCCCGTGCCGGCAACACGCTGCCGATCAGGGCGGCCAGCACACCGAGGGCAAAAAAGCTCAGCGCCGCAGCGGGAGCGAAGATCAGTTCGGGCCGGGTGCCGCTGAAATAGCCACCGCCCAAATCGCCGCCCAGCACGCCCAACGCAATCCGCGCCAGCAGCAGGCCCAATCCCAGTCCCATGGCCGAGCCAATCCCGCCGACAATGCCACCTTCCAACAACACCTGAAGGAGCAAAGCGCGGCGCTGCACACCAAGCACCCGAAGCAGGGCGAATTGGGTGCGGCGGCGCGCCACCGAAAGCGCCTGCGCCGAGAAGGCGAGAAATGCGCCGGTGAGAAGCGCCATAAGCGCCAGCATATCGAGATTGACCCGATAGGCGCGAGACAGCGAATCCGTGCGGCGTGCCTCGGTGGTTTCGCTGACGATTTCCGCATCGGCAGGCAGAATCGCGGCCAGCTCTTGGCGCACGCGCACAGCGTCGGCGCCTTCGGAAAATTTCAAATCGATGCGCTGCAGGCGGCCCAGTTTCGCAAAGCGCCATTGTGCCGCCGCAATATCCATCACGGCGATATTCTGCCCCTCTCCAATGACTGGCAACGTGCCCACAATGGTGAGCGGAATATTATGGCCCCCCGACGACAGCTCGATCCGATCACCGATTTTCCTGCCCGTGGCAGCCAGCGCGGCGCCGGACAAGAACACCGCATTTTCGGAGAAAGCCTCATCCCCGGCAGAAGGTGGCCCGGAACTGCTTTCCACACGGCGCCCAATCAAGCTCGGTGTCACCACACCCGCCCGGAACGGATCGATGCCGAGCAGGGTCAGCGAGACATCCGCGCCGGCGACCGCCGGCAATTCCACCACCGGGCTCGCCGCGGCGATACCGTCAAGACGGGCGAGCCTTGGATAAAGCGCTTCATCGAAACCCAAAGGCGTCACGGCATGAACCTGCAAATCGGCATCGCCGTTCACGCTCTTCACGGCGCGCGAAAATTCATTCAGCGCGGATGCGTTGATCAGATGCACCGCAAAACCAAGTGCCACGCCCACCGCAATGGCAAGCGCGGCCACAATCACGCGCGCCGGGTGGGCGCGCCATTCGCCCGCGATCATCCAGCGCGTTGCCACGCGGCTGATACTATCCGCGCGCGATGTCATCACGTTGCACCAGGCCGTTACGGGTGAGATTGAGCGTGCGGTCCGCCACCGATGCCGCCACGCTGGAATGGGTCACGAGCAGCACGCTCGCGCCGGAATCGCGAACTTGCTTGCCGAAGATGTCGAGAATCCGGGCGGCGGTTTCGGGGTCGAGATTGCCTGTCGGTTCGTCGGCCAGAATCAGGGCCGGCCGATGCACCAGAGCCCGCGCAATCGCCACCCGCTGCAGCTCGCCCCCGGAAAGAGCACGCGGAAAATCGCCACCCCGGCCGGCAAGCCCGACCCCCTCCAGCATGGCGTTCGCGCGGGCCGCGGCTTCGCCGGCGCCGATATGCTGAAGCACCAGCGGCAGGGCGACATTCTGTGTCAGCGTGAGATGGGGCAGGACATGAAAGGCCTGAAAGACAAAGCCAATAGCCTCGCGCCGCAATCTGGTTCGCGCATCGTCATCCAGACCTTCCAGCGCCACGCCTTTGATCGCGACGCTGCCTTCATCGGCACTGTCGAGGCCGGCAATCACATTGAGCAGCGTCGATTTTCCTGCCCCCGATTCGCCCATGATCGCCACAAATTCACCTGGCGCGAGAACAAGCTCCAACCCGGCAAACAGAACCCGTCCGCCGGGAACGGATTTCTTGAGCTGACTGACCGAAAGGAGGGGAAAGGACTGAACCGGTGCGCGCATCGAATCATTCTAAGCACGAATGAACGGCGCGCGGAAACGGGCACCAAGTTTCGGAGCGGGAACCTGCAGACGCTCCCGTGCAATTTACCGGCTGGTCGATGCCGTTCCGGTTCCGCCCTCGTCGGGGACGAGCATCCGGATCATCCCGTCTTGCCGTGAGGTGAGGAAAAGTTCACCGTCGCGACTACGGCCAATATGCAGATCGGCCCGCGGCAGGCTCTTGCCCATCGTCTTTTGGATGAGGTCGCGCATCGAGACGTCCACGCGTTTGCCGCCGGCATCGCGGACATAGAGCTGAACCTCTTCGATCGGCGCCACCGTTTGGGGAATGCCGTCATCGGCTTTCTTCATGGCCGCAAGATCGGATACGAAGACCCGGCCGGTCTGGATATCGCCGAAGACGAATTTGCCACGAAGCGCCTCGATCTTGCCGTGATAGGCGAACCCATCCGTCACCGAGCGGCCTTCGTCGTGATCGTACATGGCGACCGGATAGATGAAGCCGTCTTTTTTGCGGCCGTCCAAAATCTCGGCCGGCAAAGGATAGAGCTGGTTGAGCGCACCCCCGCGCGGACGGCCATTGTCCCAGATGCCTTCACGCGTCATCCAGCCATAATTGCCGCCATTATGGACGATGTTGATCTCTTCCACATTGTCCATGCCGATATCGGATGCGAACATGGTTCCATCGGCCATATCCCAAGACAGGCGATGCGCATTGCGGAACCCATAGGCATAGATTTCGCCCAGCGTCTTGGGATCGCCATCGGAGGCGAATTTGTTCGTCATGGGGATCGTGTAATCGCCTAAGCCTTTTTGGCCGTGCGTTACCGACGGGCTGCGCGGATCGATCCGCAGAATCGCGGTGATGATCGAATCAAGCCGTTGCGTCTGCGCGGGGTTGCTCGCATTGGGTCCGCCGCCATTGCTGAACCCATGATCGCTGCCGCTGGTGTAGAGCAGGCCGTAATCGTCATCGCCCGGTTTGGCCGTCGGGTTGAACTCGAGAGCGCCCATCGGATGGGTGAGGTTGGCGACCACATGCGATTCACGAAGGAGCTCACGCCGCGTGCCTTCGAAAATGTTGGCGGCCGGGTTTGTCGCGTGCCATTCCGTGATGACATTCTGATACGTGACATCCTTCAGCGTGTAACCTGGCGGAATGAAATCGGGTGTCTTTGGATTGCCCGGCCCGCGTTCGCTGTGCACGGTGTAGAACAGACCGTTCTTCGCAAATTCCGGATGGAAGACGAAGCCAATGAAGCCGCTCTCCAACCGGTTGTAGACCCCATAAGGAAACGCCGCCGCGACGTCGGCATAGACATGCGGCTGGTTGTTCGCATCGAGCAGATATAGGAAGCCCCGTGAATCATTGGCGAAGCGCCGGCCATCGGGAAGATCGCGCACATAGCTGACCCGTGCCCAGCCGGATGGCGTCACGTCTTCGCTGGCGGGCCGCAGCGGCCTGGTATCGGGCAGCCGCACCAAATCTTTGATTTCTACCGCAATGCCGTGCTTTTCGATGGGAGCGGGAATCGGATTGCTGGTGATCTGGGCCTTTGTGGCACCGGCAGCCGTCACGGCCGCAACGATGGCAAGCGGCATCACGAAGCGCATGAAACCCTCCCTGTGTTCCCGGTTTGTGGCGAAGCTTACATCAAATGCGGCACGTCTCGCCATGCGAACTCTGGCGACTGGATTTCCTTATATCGGCCGGGGCAGCCACTCCGGCTTGTCGCTTCCAAGGCGCGGGGTGGGACGCGCCCAATGCGGCGGCGTTTGGGACATGCGGAGTGCGGGTCCCAGTGTCTTCAACGTGCCGTAACAGGTGTCGGCGCAGACATAATTCTCTGCGAGTTCCGCCTCGGACAATTGCCCGGGAGCATTCATGAAATCCTGGAGAAGGCCCTGGCGCTGGATGAACATCGCCGACTGACACAGTGACGCATTCACCTTCCAGCTTCCTCCTTCGCGTGAGCGCCGTGCCAGAGCCAACATCACGCCATAGGCCGCAAGATAGCCCGTGTTGTAATCGCACATGGGCGCGAAGACGAGCTTGGGCTGACCGGCCCCGGTCCGCTCGCCTTGCACATGGCATACGCCGGTTACGGCCTGTGCGATCTGTTCCCAACCGGCGCGGGCGGCGAACGGACCGCCGGAACCGAAACAGCTGATCGACAGATAGACAATGCCCGGACGCAGCGACATCAAACTATCGATGCCAAAACCGAGATGCGCCAGCCGTCCCGGCCGATAGCCATCGATCACGACATCCGCTTCACGCATCAGCGCCGCGAATTGCTTCGCATCGGCCTCGCGTTTTAGATTCAAGAAGCAGCTTCGTTTGCCATGGCTCGTGTCGCGCACATGCTCGGGGGTCTGCGGCAGGTTCTCGTCCGTGACCATGAGCACGTCGGCGCCATGTTCGGCCAGCGTTCGCCCCGCAATCGGACCGGCCAAAATGCGTGTCAGGTCGAGCACGCGGACGCCGGACAAGGGGCGCTCCCCGGCATGAAACGCTTCCGGCGGCGCATCGCCGGTTCGCGTGATTTCGATCACCGGCCGGCCCGCGAGATAGCCGCCCTGCGGGTGCGCGCGCCATTCCGACGGGCTGCGAATTTTGCCTCCGCAGGCACGGGCTTCTGCGATGGCCTCTTCCAGATCATCGGCGTTCCAGCGGCCAACGGCTCCACTGACGCCCTGCGGGGTGTTTTCGCATTTCAAGACGCCCAGCACGCGCTCAGCCAAATTGGGCAAATTGAGATGCGGCAGGAAATATCGCCCGTCCTTTGTGCGCCAAGGTTGCGTCACCGTCAGCATATGCGCCTGCGCAGCCGGTATGGGGATGTTTTCGTACGCGCCTGCTTCGTCGCGTCTGACGGTGTAGTCGCCGGTGCGCAGCGTCGCGGCCGCATGCCGAACGGCGACCCCGATCTTTTGCCGCCGGCCGGTGCGGATTTCCCAAATGTCGTTTGCGGCAATTCCGATGGCGGCCAGGGATGCGGCGGTGGTTTCTCCGGCTTTGAACGGCGTTTTGAAAAACGGATCGCTACCGCCGATGCTCACCTCGCCCGAGGCGATAGCCGGAGCATCGCGCAGCCGCAGCAATTCGTCGATCGCGGGGCCAAGGCTCATAGCATCAGGCAGACCTTGCCGGCTGGATCAGCCCGCGACGGATGGCGCTCTTTCGCGCTGCAATGGGGAGCCCGACGCATCCGATTGCTGCGATCAGCATCAGTGGAAGCAGCGCCAGCTGGAAACTGCCCGTCGCATCGCGCACGAAGCCGATCGAGGACGTGGTCACGATTGCCGCGACATTGCCGAGCGCATTGACTTGCGCAAATCCAACCACCGCGGCAGGGCCTGCAAGCCATTCCGAGGTGAGCCCGAGGAACGGCCCCTTCATGGCTTGCGAACCGATCATGGTCAGGCACAGCAGAAGAATGAACAGCCACAACTCATGCACAAAAGCCGTTGCAGCAAGGGCAAGTGTCGACAGCGCGAGAGGCAAAATCGTGTGCCACAGGCGTTCACCCATCAAATCCGACCGCCGCCCCCAAGCCAGCATGGCAATTGCCGCGAGTGCAAAGGGAATGGCGTTGGTCAGGCCGACTTGAAAATTCGTCAGCCCAAATTCCTTGATCATCTGCGGCTGCCACAGCGCAAGCGCCTGACTCACGCCCACACTTCCGGTGAACGCCAGCGACAGCAACAACACGTAGGGATCGAACATCACCCGCCAAACCCCGCCGTGGGGCACGCGCGTTGCCGCCGCTTCGGTGGCAAGCTGTCCCGCGAGCCAGGATTTTTCGCGGCCGGTGAGCCATGACGCCGCGGAGAGTTCTGCCGGCAACAGAAACAGGAACGCCAACCCGAGCAAGACGGCAGGCACCCCTTCGATAAGAAACATCCATTGCCAGCCGCGAAATCCCAAAGCGCCATCAAGGCCGAGCAGTGCACCCGAAATCGGCGAGCCGACCACGCTGGATAGCGGAATAGCCACAGCAAACAGCGCCATCACCCGGGCCCGATGCTGTGGCGGGAAGAATGCCGCCAGATACAGCATCGCGCCAGGAAAATAGCCTGCTTCCGCAGCTCCGATCAGCAGCCTGACGCCGTAGAACGAATTGGCGCCCGCCACGAACATCATGCCCGCCGATGCGATTCCCCAGCTGATCATAATGCGCGCCAGCCAGCGCGGCCCGCCGATGCGCGCCTGCGCCAAAGTCGAAGGAATCTCGAAGATCACATAGGAAATGAAGAACAATGAGGCGCCGAAGCCATATTCCGCGTTGCTGAGGCCGAGATCGCGATTCATCTGCAGCGCGGCAAAGCCGGCATTCGCCCGATCGATATAGGCAATGAGAAAACCGAGCGTGATGGGGAGCGCAAGCCGCCACGTCAGTTTTCTGACGATTGCTTTTTCCGTGGCGGCATCGATCGAATTGTCGGGCATTCCCCCTCCCGCATGCTGGTGTTGCCACAAGGATATGCCTTACCGCGTCCAAGAGGTGAGAAATTTATCGGCCGCGCACGGCTCCGATCGGTTGTGCGCTCCCGATGGCGCCGTTTGACGCCCTATGCGGACGCACTTACGATCATTCCTGCTTGATAGAAGCCCACTTCGCGAGGGAGATTTCTATGCGCGCCAGTCTGACTCTCATTTCCGTTCTGATGCTTTCCACGGCTTCGGCGAGTGCGCAGCCACGAACCACATTGGATATCTATGTCACCGATGTGGAAGGCGGCAATGGCACGCTTTTCGTCACCCCGGCGGGCGAGTCGGTTCTTATCGATACCGGAAATGCCAATGGCGCGGTGCGCGATGCCGGCCGCATCATGGATGCGGTTCGCGACGCGCATCTGACCCAGATCGATCATCTCATTCTCACCCATTATCACGCCGACCATTTTGGGGGCATGGAAGAGCTCGCGAAGCAAATCCCGATCAAGGAATTTATCGATCACGGGCCGAATGTGCAGCCTGGCGTCGGGGCGGATTGGGAAAGGGATGTCTATCCCAAACTTTATGCCGGCGCGAAGCATACCGTCATCAAGCCCGGCGCTCATATTGCGCTGAAAGGTGTCGATTGGCGCATTGTGGCTTCAGCGGGCGACGTGATCCCGCCGGCCACGCTGCCGGGGGCCGACAAATCCAATCCGGAATGCGCCCATTTCCAGGATATCGACAACAATATGGAAGATCCGATGTCGGTGGCCAGCTATATCAGCTTTGGCAAATTCCGCACCGCGCATCTCGTGGACTTGCCGCGGAAGATGGAATTCAAGCTGATGTGCCCCCGCACCAGCCTGCCGCCGGTGGACCTGTTCCTGGGCTTGCACCACGGGGTGGAAAGTTCGAATTCGCCGGTGATCGTGCATGCTTTGCGGCCGCGGGTCGCCATCATGAACAATGGCACGCGCAAAGGTGGCGATCCGACCACCATGATGAGCGTGCACACCTCACCAGGCCTGGAAGATTTGTGGCAGATCCATTTTTCGGAGCTGAGCGGGCAGGAATACACCCAGCCCGGCATGTATATCGCCAACCTGCTGGACGAACCTTCGCCCGTCATGCCGATTGTGCCGATTGCCGCGCCGCAGCCCGGTGCGGCGGTGCCGCCCGCGCCGGTTCACAACGGCAAGGCCTTTTGGATCAAAGTGTCGGCAAAGACGGACGGCTCCTTCACCGTCACCAATCAGCGCAACGGCTTTTCCAAAACCTATGCGGCAACAGCCCGATAGAACCGGGCCAATAATTTGCGCCCAATATAGGCTTTCGCGTTCAGGCTCGGCGATTGCTACCGGCATTGCGGATGGCGACATGTGCCTTTCGCGGAAATTTGGCTGAATGCCGGGGCACCGGCGGGGCAATCCAAAGCAGCAACATGGCCAATGCAACTCCGGCATAGATCGTACCGGCAGGAACCCACATCACCAATCCGGCGAGCTGCTGATCTTCTAAAGGCGTTAGACCAAACTGCGGCGCGAAGGCGGTCTGTGCGCGATAAAGCAGCCGCGGCGACAGGGCGATAAGCGCGCCAAGAAGGCTCATATGAACCATTGTCGCGAAGATGTGCACGGCGCCGAGGCCGTAATCGCGTCGAGAGCGGCGGATAAGAGCCCACCAGAAGACGAGAGCGCTGACAAGGAAACTCACGTGCTGGAGACGGTGCAGAAATTCGTCTGTAACGGTGGCGTCAAAAATCGCCGGTGCATGCCACACCCATAATGCGACGCCGTGAATCACCGTCGCGACAGTTGGATCCATAATTCCGTTCCAGAAGAAATGTACCGGCCGTGATTGGGCTCCCGCCGTCAGCTGATTTCGCCAGGGTTTTGGCAAGGCGCGCATGAAGGCGCCGAGCGGTTTGGAAACGGCAAGCAATGGTGCGGCCACGGCCATCAACAATTCATGTTCGATCATATGGGCTGTGAAGAGGTGTTCCCCCAGCCAATGCAGCGGCGAACACAGGGCACCGAAAAGCGTGAGCCACCCTGCCGCAAAGCATAGGGATTGCCAGATGCGAATGCCGCGGCCCCAACCCGCACGGCGCCAGATCAGTGAGAGGCCCCGAATATACAACAACGCAGACAAGGCGAGCGGTGCGACGATCCAGATATCCCATTCCCAACTTGCTATGCTGTCGCTTTCCCCGCCATGGGCAAAGGCGGGCGAAACCACCAATAAAAAGACCAGCGAGAGAAGAACGCTCACCGCTGGCATCCATCCAGCAATAGCGTGGCGGCGCCTTGCAGCAGGATGGCGAAGAGAAAGAGCGTTGCCATCAAAAGGCTTAGACCGGATAAGAAGCGCCGCGTCTGGCTGGCATGGTTTCCCTGCGGTTTGTGCTGG
>DATARE010000583.1:0-7758 GCA_036264295.1 Micropepsaceae bacterium
AAGAAAGTCGGGATCCCAAACGGTTCGTTCTTGGCCCCATCTTATTCGCTTCCCCAAGCCGAAAAGCCAGCGCGAGCGCTTTCAGGGCGCAAGCCGGGAGGTTCTGCCCAATTTCTGTGCAATTTTGAAGTTTTGCACAAAATTTGGTCATGCAGCGTCGGCGGCATCTAAACACACCGTAACAATCCGCAATTCTACCTAGGAAAATCAGCGACTTACCGCGCTGCACGAAACCGGCACGGTTCTTGATACCTCCGTGTTCGGCTGCGACGCAGTCCAGCGGAAAATCACGTCGAATAGGGGAGCAGCATGAAATTCATTACGGCCATCATCAAGCCGTTCAAGCTCGATGAAGTGCGCGAAGCACTGTCGGCGCTCGGTGTCCAGGGCATGACCGTCAGCGAGGTCAAGGGCTACGGGCGCCAGAAGGGGCACACGGAAATCTACCGCGGCGCGGAATACGCCGTGAATTTCCTGCCCAAGATCAAGATCGAAGTCGCCGTCCGCAGCGAAATGGCGGACGCCGTCATCGAGGCCATTACCAACAACGCCCGAACCGGACAGATCGGTGACGGCAAAATCTTCGTTACGTCGGTGGATCAGGTCGTCCGTATACGGACGGGTGAGATCGACAACGACGCACTCTGAGCAAAGACATCGAGGGGAAGACAGGATGAATATGATGATGAAATGGTTTTCCAGAACCGTGGTCGCGGGTGCCGCGGCCTTTATGATTATGGGCGGCGCCGCCCACGCGCAGGATACGGCCGCACCGGCTGCACCCGCGCCTGCGGCCACCGAAGCAGCGCCTGCTCCGGCCGCGCCGGCTGCACCGGATGCGGCGTCTCCTGCTACCGCCGCTCCCGCGGCAGCAGCAGCGCCCGCCCCGCCGAAGATCGATTCCGGCGACACGGCATGGATGATCACCTCCAGCGCGCTCGTGCTGATGATGACCATTCCCGGCCTGGCGCTGTTTTATGGCGGCATGGTGCGCAAGAAAAATGTGCTCGCCACGCTGGCGCAAAGCTTCGGGGCGACCTGTATCATCACCGTGTTGTGGATGATCATCGGCTATTCGCTCGCATTCACGGCCAATCCCGATCCGAGCGTGAACGCCTTTATCGGCGGCGTGAATTATCTTCTGCTTGGACCCATGGGATTGAACACCACCAGCATGCTGGCGGCGACCATTCCTGAATCGGTCTACATGTTCTTCCAGATGACATTCGCCATTATCACGCCCGCACTGATCGCCGGCGCCTTGGCCGACCGCATGAAATTCTCGGCCTTCATGTGGTTCATGTCGCTCTGGCTGCTTCTGGTCTATTGCCCGGTTGCGCATTGGGTGTGGGGCGGCGGCTGGCTCGGCACCATGGGCGCTCTCGATTATGCCGGCGGCACCGTCGTGCATCTGAACGCGGGCACAGCGGGCCTCATCACCTGCCTCGTGCTCGGCAAGCGCGTCGGCTATGGCACCGAAAACATGTCGCCGCACAATCTGGTGCTCAGCGTTATCGGCGCCTCGCTGTTGTGGGTCGGCTGGTTCGGCTTCAATGCGGGTTCGGCGGTGACGGCCAACGTCAATGCCGGCATGGCGGCGGCGGCGACCCAGATCGCCACGGGTGCTGCGGCCATGGCGTGGATGTTCGCCGAATGGGCCATTGCAAAGAAGCCCTCTGTGCTCGGTATGATTTCGGGTGCGGTTGCGGGCCTGGTTGCGATTACGCCGGCTTCGGGCTTTGTCGATCCGACGGGCGCGCTGCTCATCGGCATCGCCGCGGGCATCGTCTGCTATCTCTCTTCGGTGCACATGAAGAAGATCTTCGGCTATGACGATGCGCTCGATGCCTTCGGCGTGCATGGCGTGGGCGGAGCGCTGGGCGCGATGCTGACGGGTGTGTTTGCCTCCAGCGCCATCAACATGGCGGGCAAGGGCTGGATTCATGACGGCAATGCCGGCCAGATGCTGATCCAGTTCTACGATGTCGCGGGTGTGTTCGTGTACTGCGCCATCGCCACCTACATCATCCTCAAGATCATCGACATGATCGTGGGTCTGCGCGTGAAGCGGGACGTGGAGGTCGAAGGTCTCGACATCAATCTCCATGGCGAGACGGTCCACGCCTAGCAATCGATATCTCCCCCAACTTAAGGGCGCCTTCGGGCGCCCTTTTTCTTTTGTGGCGCCGCGAACTCTAGGTTTCCTTGCGATTGACGCGATAGGTTTTGCCGTCGATATTCTTGGCATGACCAACCCTGCCGCAAACGACCCGGTGTTGAAGCGATTTCGTACAGCACTGGATCGCGCCTATGGCGACCGTCTGGAACGGGTCATTCTGTTCGGCTCGCGCGCACGCGGCGATGCGCACCCCGATTCGGATTATGACATCGCCGTGTTTCTGAACGATTTGGAAGATCGGTGGGAGGAGTTCGATCGCCTCGCCGATATTGGGACCGATCTCCTTACAGAGACCGGAGCTTTTGTGCATGCCATGCCGTTTCCTGCCGGAGCTTATCAGGAGCGAACGCCACTGATGCATGAAGTGCGGCAGGATGGGGTCGATCTGTGACTCCGGAAGTCAGCCGTTTTTTGGCAAAGGCACATCATTGTCTTGCAAATGCGAAAGTGAACTTAAAGGTCAAACTGGGCGATGACGCCGGTCGGAATGCCTATTTGGCAGCGTTCCATGCCGCGCAAGCACTGATATATGACCGCACCGGCAAAGTGGCCAAGACCCACCACGGCGTTCACGCGCAGTTTGAAAAACTGGTCAGAGGCAAAGCCGATGTACCCGATGAACTTCGACAGTTTCTAGGGCGCGCCTATAACCTCAAAGCACTTGCCGATTACGAGACGGGGCCGGGATCGGAGATACCGCTGGACCGAGCAGTCACGGCCATCGAGGGTGCAAAGGAATTTGTCGATTGCGTCGGACAGCTGTTGAAATCCCCGTCATCGCGCTAGCGCTCATTCGCTGCTCCGTCGGGCCAATTGGTGACAGCGGCGGCTTCGGGAGCTAGTTTGGCCCCCGTTTAGGTCTTGATTCGTCGAGGGTATCTCCGTTGGTTTCCAGCCGCTTGGCGCTCGCTCCGCCCTCCTCGTTCCAGCGCCTGGCGCAGCTGCTGGAAGGGGCGGAGCCACAGTCCTTTGCGATTGGAAATGCGCCCGTCGCGCTGACCGTCGGCGAGCCCCAGGACATTCCGCCCGCCTTCATCGCCGAGATCATCCACGCCAATGCGCGCGATTTCGGCCGTTATCCGCCCATCGCCGGGACTCCGAAATTTCGCGCCGCCGCAGCGGCGTGGCTGGCCCGCCGGTTTCACCTGCCGGCCGGGGCGGTCGATGCCGGCAAACAGATCCTTCCGCTCAACGGCTCGCGCGAAGGGCTGTTCTTCGCCATCCCGCCGCTGACGCCCGAAACCAAGGGCGGCGGACGCCCGGTCGTGCTGATCCCCAACCCGTTCTACGTCACCTATCCCGCGGCCGTCCTGGCGGCCGGTGCGGAGCCCTATTACGTGCCCAGCCGGGCGCGCACGCGCTTCCTGCCCGATTTTGCGAGCGTGCCCAAGAGCGTTCTCGAACGCACCGTCGCGGCTTTCTTCTGCTCGCCGTCCAATCCGGAAGGCGCCTGTGCGACCGCCGCCGATTGGCGCGCGCTGTTCGAGCTTGCCGACCGCTATGATTTCACCGTGCTGGCGGACGAATGCTATTGCGAGATTTACGAGGGCGACGCTCCGGCGGGTGCCGCGGAAGTCCGTTATGCGACGACGGGCGGGTTCGAGCGGCTGTTGGCCTTTCATTCGCTGTCCAAGCGGTCGAGCGCGCCCGGTTTGCGCTCCGGCTTTGTGTTCGGACCGGCGGGGCTGATTGCGGACCTCACCCGGTTTCGCAACACCTCCGCCCCGCAGGTGCCGCTTCCGGTGCTCGAAGCCTCCGCCGCGGCGTGGAGCGACGAGGCCCATGTCGAGCAGGCCCGCGCCCGTTATCGCGAACGCTTCGCCATTGCGCGGCGGCTGCTGGGAAACAAGAAGGGCTTCCGCGTGCCGCCGGGAAGCTTTTATCTTTGGCTCGATGTCGGCGATGGCGCCGCCTTCGCAAAGGCGCTCTGGCGCAAATGCGGTGTGCGCGTGATGCCGGGCGCCTTTATGGGCGTGGAAGAAATCCCCGGCGATCCGCGCAGCAATCCGGGTTATCCTTACATCCGGGTGGCATTGGTCCATGATTCGGCGATCATCGAGGCTGCCCTCGAGAGGATCGCGGATTTGCTGGAAGAGGTAGGCTGACGGCGATGGGCGTCAATCGAAGCGTGGGCGTGTACCAGCCACGGTCGCGTCGCGGCCAAATCGCCGATGCGTTCGCCGCCTTCCGCGATTGGCTGCGCCGGCTGATCACCGAGACGCTGTGGCGGGGCATGGGGCTTACGCTCCTGCTCCTGGCGGCAGCGATTTTCATCAGCCTGCTGAGTTACGACGCGGCCGACCCCAGCCTGGATGTCGCAACGGGGCGCGAACCCGCCAATTGGCTGGGTGCTCTGGGCGCCTACACCGCCGATCTGTTGTTCCAGCTGTTTGGAGCCGCGGCCCTCGCGCTGGGTTTCACGCTGGGCTGCTGGGGCTGGGCCATGGCGAAAGGGGCGCGGCTTCGGCAATTCGCGCTGCGCACCGCTGCGGTTCTTTTGGGTTCTCTGTTGCTGGCCGTGGCGCTGGGCGCGGCGCCCGACATTGCCATGCTGCCGGCGGGCGCGGGCGGCATTCCCGGCCGCCTGACGTTGGTGTTGATCACGCGCGTTGCCTCGGCTTTCGCACCCTGGCTCGGCATCGCCATTCCCATTCTGTTTGCGGCGCTTGGATTGGTGCTGGTTTTTGTGGCAACCGGCCTTAAACCGCGCACGCTCGCCGACGCTGGACTTGGTTCGGTGGCTCTTGTCCGGAGCGCCGGACGCGGCCTGTATCGCCTCGCCTTCCGCAAACGCGATGAAGACGATGCCGAAGACGAAGACGACGCGGAATGGGACGAGGACGAGGAGGATTCGGACGAAGAAGCTGCCGCGGATTTCGTTTCCTCGGAGGAGGGGACCGAAGAGGCCGCGCCGCGCGACATGCGTGGCCGCCGCGTGCAGCGCGAAGAACGGCCTCGCAAGCCGAAGGGCAAGCCGGACGGACAGCCCGCCCTCAATTTGGCCGAAGGCGAATATCAATTGCCGCCATTGGGACTCTTGACCGAACCGCCCGCCGAAACCGTCGCGCCTGCCGTCAATGACGATGCGCTGGAAGAGAATGCGCGGCTCTTGGAAGCGGTGCTGGGCGATTTCGGTGTGCGCGGGCGCATCGTCGCGGTGAGGCCGGGCCCCGTGGTCACGCTGTACGAATTGGAGCCTGCGGCCGGCGTCAAATCCTCCCGCGTGGTCTCGCTTTCCGACGATATCGCCCGCTCGATGAGCGCGGTTGCCGCGCGCGTCGCGGTGATTCCGGGCCGCAACGTCATCGGTATCGAGCTTCCCAACCAGAAGCGCGAGACGGTTTATCTGCGCGAACTGTTCTCGGCGCCGGAATATGAGAAGTCGCGCGCGCCGTTGACGCTGGCGCTGGGCAAGACCATCGGCGGCGAGGCGGTGATGGCCGATCTCGCCAAGATGCCTCATCTGTTGATCGCCGGCACCACGGGTTCGGGCAAATCGGTGGCGCTCAACACCATGATCCTGTCGCTGCTCTATCGCATGCCGCCGGAGCACTGCCGCGTCATCATGATCGACCCCAAAATGCTGGAATTGTCCGTATACGATGGAATCCCGCATCTTTTGGCGCCGGTGGTGATCGATCCGAAGAAGGCGGTGGTCGCGCTGAAATGGGCGGTGCGCGAAATGGAAAGCCGCTACGGCAAGATGGCGAAAATCGGCGTGCGCGGCGTCGAAGCCTTCAACGAACGCGTCCGCAAGGCCAAGGACAAGGGCGAGGTGATGAAGCGCACCGTCCAGACCGGCTTCGACCGCGAAACCGGCCGCCCGGTCTATGAGGACGAGGTGCTCGAGCTTGAGCCCATGCCCTTCATTGTCGTGGTGGTCGACGAAATGGCCGATCTGATGATGATCTCCGGCAAGGAAATCGAAGGCGCGGTGCAGCGGCTGGCACAAATGGCGCGCGCCGCCGGCATTCATCTGATTGCCGCGACCCAGCGCCCCTCCGTCGATGTCATCACCGGCACGATCAAGGCGAATTTCCCCACCCGCATCAGCTTCCAGGTCACCTCGAAGATCGACTCGCGCACCATTCTGGGCGAGCAGGGTGCGGAGCAGCTGCTGGGCCAGGGCGACATGCTCTACATGATGGCGGGCGGCCGCATCCGCCGCGTGCACGGCCCCTTCGTCACCGATGCCGAAGTCGAGGACGTGGTGCGGTTCCTGAAAACGCAAGGCCATCCCGATTATCTCGAAGCCGTCACCGAAGAGCCGGACGAAGAAAGCGATGATCCCTATGGGCTCTCGCTTGGCGGCGAAGGCGGCGATGATCTCTATGACAAGGCGGTTGCCATCGTGGCGCGCGAGCGCAAAGTCTCGACCTCCTATATCCAGCGCCGTTTGCAGATCGGCTATAACCGCGCCGCGCGGCTGATCGAACGCATGGAAGAAGACGGCATGATTTCCAAGCCCAACCATCAGGGCAAACGCGAAATCCTGTTGCCTGAAGAACAATAATTTTTGCCGGAAAGCCGCCCGTTGAGCAAACTTTAGCCATCTTGGCCGCATATTTTTTTGGTGGCATGCGAGCAGAGGGGCACGCGACAAGTGGCGAAGGGGCTCGCATTTGGGCTTTTGTTAAGCTTTGCGGCGACGATGTCGTCGCCTCTAGAAGACGCACGTGCTCAGAAGATCACACCGAAAATCGGTAGCTATGAAATACCCAGGTACGGAGACGACGTTAAGATTGTTAATCTCTACGCCGCTACAGACCGCCATTTGATTTTTGAGTTCTGGTACAGGGACAGAGGCGAACTGAAGGTCGACTATTACGACACGGAAAAAAAAGAACGTCTGTTCCCCAATCAGGAACGGCAGATCGCTACGGACAACGCCTTAGATCGCAAGCTTAGGGAATCCCTTGGGCTGACTAGGCTCGATCCTTCCTTGTTCGAGCTGAAACTTCCCGATGGATCCACCGTTAAAAGCGCCAACGTCAGCGGGCGAATATGCGCTAGGCCTTATGCGGAAGTGTTCACCGTCGAACTTCTCGGAGCCCGCCCGGTCGAAAGGATGATTGCCGTAAAACCGGATAGGCCCGAAACAAGATCATATAATCGAGGCTGCACCGGCCATGACTCCGAAAAGCTTACAACCAAATATGTCGTTCCGGCATTGGACTTTTTTAGCGATGGTGGCACGGGGTTTTTCGTTGCGCCATCTCCGTCAAGATTTCTCATTCACTTCGATTCCGAAGGAAATTCCGATTTCTTTGATGGACGTGGTGATGTAGTGATCGCCCCCGCAAAGGATATTCTCAAGTTCGATGAAGGCACGGAAGGGGGGTCTTCTTACCCCGATCAAATGCGCATCGACAATTCGGATGCTATGTTCGACAGCCTCGCAAGTCGGCAACTGAAATTAAAACCATGATCTGCCGGAACGTCAGTAACGCCATGGCATAGCTCGCTAATCCCATGACTAAGTGGTGTTTCTCCAATACCGTGAAAGGGGAAGGGGAATCGTTCCCGCGCACCGATGGGCAAAGATTCCACGACGGAATCCCCCCCTCCCCTTGCGGGAG
>DATARE010000033.1:0-2002 GCA_036264295.1 Micropepsaceae bacterium
TCGCGCCCGGCCTTTACAAGCACGAGCGCAAGGCGTTCTGGCCGTTCCTGCTCGCGACCCCGGTGATGTTCATCCTCGGCGCGGCCTTCGTCTATTATCTGATGCTGCCGCGCGTGATCAGCTTCTTCGTCAGCGAGGAAATTCCCGCCTCTCCGGGCCGCATCGCGATCCAGCTCGCGCCCAGGGTCGGGGAATATTTGAGCTTCGTGATGACGCTGATCTTCGCGTTCGGGCTCTGTTTCGAGCTGCCGGTGCTGCTGGTGCTGTTGGGGCGGGTTGGCATCGTCAGCAGCAAGGCACTCGCCAGCGCACGCCGTTATGCGATTGTCGGCATTGTGGCGCTCGCCGCCGTGGTGACGCCGCCCGATGTGTTCAGCCAGCTTTCGCTCGCCATCCCGATGGTCGGGCTCTACGAGGTGTCGATCCTCTGCGTGAAGCTGATCGAGCGGCAGCGCGCCAAGGCCGAAGCTGCCGCCGAGGCCGCCGGGCGCAACATCCAACCGACCTAGCCCCCTCTGCCTCGCACAACGGTGCTCGGCACCTCCCCCGCAGGCGGGGGAGGAAAACTCGCGGGCGTTATTTTCCCCCCGTGCACGGGGGAAAACCTGCCCCCGACTTGATCGGGGATCGAACCGGCGTAACGATGCGTAGCCGGTTCGGGTGGGGGCAGGAACTCACCCCTCACCCGGCGCGCGGTCGCTTTGCTCCGGCGCACCGCCCTCTCCCTCAAGGGGAGAGGGAATTAGGCCAACAGATTGGCGTCGCGGGCGAGAACCCATTTGCCATCGGCGTTCTTGCGCAGGATCGACAGCGTATAGCCCGACCGTTTCACCGGCTTTCCGCCGGGCGGTGTCACGGTCACCATCAGACGTGTGCGGCACCAGGCGCGGGTTCCCAGAATTTCGATTTCCAGGACCTCGCTGTCGCCTTCGAAATCCATGCCCTTCATGCCACGCGACGCTTCCATGAACTCCGCTTTCCCGAACGCCTTGCCTGGAACCATGAACACGACATCGTCGGAAATCAGCGCGGCCACGGTTTGAAGGTCGCCGGCCTTGGTGGCGGCGATCCAATTGGCGATGAGGTCGCGAATCGCGCGTTCGTCTTCGGACATGCGTTTCTCCGGATGGGTGGTCAGTTTATCTTTGCGCAGAAGCGCCGCCCATGCCAGAACGCGCGCGAGCAGCCGGTTGCGGACAGTACGGAATCGGTTATCAACCTCGTCTTCGCCGGGCTTGTCCCGGCGACCCATGAACACCTTTGGGCGGCGCGTTCATGGTTGGCCGGCACGGCGGCCGGCCATGACGAAAAGTGGATCGGTTCAATCTAAGAAGAGTCCTGGGATCTTTCCATGCACGACATCAAAGCGATCCGTGACGATCCAGCCGCCTTCGACGAAGGACTGAAGAAGCGCGGGCTGGCACCATTAAGCCCCGAGATTTTGAAGCGCGATGCGGAATTGCGTGCGCTGCTGACGCGGCTGCAGATAGCGCAAGCGCGGCGGAACGAAGCCTCGAAGCTGATCGGCCAGGCCAAGGCGAAGAAGGACGAAGCGCAAGCCAGTGCGCTGATGGCGGAAGTCGCAGGCCTTAAAGACGAGATTCAAAAGGGCGAAGAAGAGGAACGCCGGTTGCAGGCGGCGGTGAATGATTTTCTCGCCGGGATTCCGAATATTCCTGCGTCCGATGTGCCGGTGGGGGCGGACGAGCACGCCAATGTCGAGGTTCGCCGTTGGGGCAGCAAGCCAGAGTTCGATTTCAAGCCGAAGGAGCATTTCGATCTCGGCGAAGGTCTGGGCCAGATGGATTTCGAGGCTGCCGCCCGGATGTCCGGCGCGCGGTTCGTGGTTCTGAAAAACCAGCTTGCGCGGCTGGAACGGGCGATTGCGCAATTCATGCTCGATCTGCATACGGAGCAAGCCCGCGAGAACAATCCCACCGAGCGCCTCGAAATCGGCGGCTACGTGGAAGTCTCCCCGCCGCTTCTGGTGCGCAATCAAGCG
>DATARE010000083.1:0-1865 GCA_036264295.1 Micropepsaceae bacterium
GACATTGATCCCGAAGCGAATCGCCATCTCACGTTGCTGTTCGCCGCCGGGTACGACCGCCGCGATAGGGTTGCCCATTTCGTCGCGGGCCCAGGCGGCCGCCCAATCATTGCCGCCCATGATAATCGGCGACACGCCGTCGCCCCCACGGGCCGCCACGGGCGAGGATGGCGGGTTCTTGGGATCGACCGGAGGCAGGGCTTCCACCCAGACCTGTCCGCCGCTCCAGCGCCCGGGAAATTCCTTCAGCAGGTAAAAGGTGCGGGTCAGCACGTGATCCTGCGGCGCGGGTTCCAAGGGCGGAATGTCCAGCTTGGAAAGCAGACGCCGCAGCACGGATTCGCCAGGCGATGGCGTGGTGCCCAGACCGCCAATGGGAGAGTCGCGGGTGTCGAAGAGAATGGTGCCGCCTTCGCGCATGAATTGGTCGATCTTGGCGACTGCCGCGGGCGAAAGATCCTTCTCCGTCCGCGCCATCGGCCAATAAAGCAGCGGATAGAATGAGAGATTGTCTTTCTCGATATCCACGCCGACCGGCTCCGCCGGCTCATAGGCGGTGCGGGCGCGCAGTTCGAGGCCAAGCCCAAACAGACCGGCTTTGCTCATGGAGTCGACTTCCGCGTCTCCGGTGATGACATAGGCAAGACGGGTGTCGAGCGCGGATTCCTGCACCTTGTCTTCGAGATTGGTGGCGCGCGTGGCCGCAGCAAAGGCCGGGCTCGTCACCATCATGGCGGCGAGCGGAATGAGCATCACGACAATCGCGGTCGCCGCGCGCACCGCGGTCTTGCGGTAGCGATGCGCTGTCAACGAAATATAGCCGCGCAGCACCAGCGAGATCAGCGCATCGATCAACAGCAGGATCAGGGCGAGCTCAAGCATGGGCCATTTCAACTCCTGCGCCGCACTCCCGGAATACGGATAGAGCGAACGCCCGACGTTCAGCGGGCGAAGAACCGAATGCGTTCCGAACGCATTCAGCGCAATCAGTGCCCCTTGAACGCCGTAAAGGCCGGGTGGATGCAAAGGGCCGACGGTTGCGGTTTCCATTTCGGATGCGCGCAACGGCGTGGCTTCCGGATAGGGTTTCTCCAAATGGCCGAAGCCGTCCAGCGTCTGGTAGGGCGGGAAGGTGCCCGTCTTGGCTGCCGCGGCTCCGCCCCGCACGCCTTCGGAAAGCTCCACCACCCGGCGCAGCATTTCGACATAAAGGCCGGAAATCGGCAGCGAAGACCAGCCAGGGCTGGCCGCGACATGGAACAGCACGATCCAGCCACGCCCCTTCGCCGCGCCCGTCACCAGCGGCGTTCCGTCGGTGAGCCGCGCCCAGGTGTGATCGGCGAGTTCTACCGAAGGCTCCGCCAGCACTTGGCGCGTAACGGTCACATCATTGGCGATATTCAGGCCGCGGAATGGGCTGTCATCGCCGAAGGGCGTCAGGTGCTGTGGCGAGGCCCAGGTCATCGAGCTTCCCATCAGCCGCTCACCGGCACGCAATCTCACGGGCACCAGATCGTCGCTTTGGGCGGCGAGTCTGGGACCGCCGAACCGCAGCAGCACGCCGCCTTCTTCGACGAATTTCGTGATGCGGTCATGTTCTTCATCCGACAGACGGCCGATATCGGACAGCGCGATCACGGCAACGCCGCTGTTCAGCACCTGATCGACCGTGCCCTTGTGCAGTTCGGCATAAGGCGAGAGTGCGCGCTCGATGTAATAAACGTCGGACAACAGTGGGGAGTTTGCCGAATCCGCTGTACCGCCCGAAACCAGGCCGACGGGACGGCGACGGAAACGCGCATCCACGAGTTGGACGGAGCCGGCCGATTCATTGGCCATCACCGCGATCCGCACCGTGTCGTTGC
>DATARE010000112.1:0-2933 GCA_036264295.1 Micropepsaceae bacterium
CCACCGCGCCGAGCGTTCGGCGGCGAAACAGCGACGAACCCCTGAACGCGCGTGGCCCCAATTCAGGCAGATCCGGGATGCCCTCATCGGAGTCGTCCGAAAATTCAGCTGCACCAGGATCCCGATCCGTGGCCGGCTCGCGGTCGGCGCGATGAAGCCAAATGTTCTGCGACAATTGCGCCTCGGGCGTCCTCGTCATCTTAAGTTCGTCCAGCATCTCGGCCGGGCTTCCTTTGGGGCCGGCTGCGGAATGGATGGTTTCGTTCGGCTTCTGGACCGCGGATGCGAAGGGAAATTCCGCCGGATCCTCATTGGCGTGGTTTGCCGGAAACAGGTTTTCCACCGGTTTCCGTGCTGCGAACGGAAACTCCGCCAGCTTCTCTTCTTGGGTTTGCGGTTCATCCCTTGAAGGGGCGGCCGCGAAAGCAGTTTCGCCGGGTTTGGGTGTGTTCGGGGGCGCCCGGCCGATCAAGGCGGCTGTCGCGTGTTCCACGCGAATCTGGGATGCGCCCGCGGAAGCCGCGAAGAAGAACGCCAAACTCGCCATCGAGCGCAGCGCGCGCGGCGAGCCATGCGTTCCCACCACGATCAGGTCCAGCGCGTCTTCGGTGAACAGGTCGCGCAAGCCCGCCCCCGTCGCCCGGTCTGTCAAATAGGCGCGGCCATCGGCGGGCGAAAGCGCCGTCAACTCGATAATCGCCGGACGGACATTCGAAAGCATGAAGCGCGCGGCGCAAGACGGCAGCCCCAGGAATATGGTCGTGGTGGCGGTATGCTTGCCCGTTTCGGGCGACATCTCGTTCAGCGCCGAATCGGCGAGAGAATTTGCTTCGTCGATCAAGGTGATGTCGGCCTTTTGGCCGAACAAAACGGGCACCAGATCGCCGCGGTCGATGCGAAGCACCGACAGGCCCATCTCGGAACACAGGCGCGCGGCCATGTCGACGAGCATGGTCTTTCCGGCACCGGCCTCCCCCGTCAGCAAAACGAAGGGAGTCTTCAGCACAATATGGCGGACGATTTCGCGGAATGCCGATTGCAGGGGCCGCCCCAGATGAGGGCTGCTGGTCTGGGATGAAAATGGATCGGATTCGATGCGCAAACGCTCTCTGAACTGCTCCGCCCCAGCCATTTCCACCTCATTACTAACGCACCTGCAAAACGCTAACAGCACGGTACCGCGATGTTGAATCAATTCGACCGGCGCAACGGTTGCCGCGTCTTGCCGCGTTCTGTGTGCATTTCCGCGAAAAATTTGCGGTTGCGCGCGCGCGGATTGCATTTCGGTGCTGTGACAAATATTGGCCCGCAAACCGCATGACGGGCGTTTGTGCGCCAAATTGAAACGCGACACTGGACAAAGAGGGCAATTGCCCTTATGTGGCGGCATGCCCGGCGATGAACCAGACCTGTGCAATTGTGCCGCGTTGCGCCAGGCGGCGCGGCACGTAACCAAGCTCTACGACGACATGCTTGCGCCGGTGGGTATCGGCGCCAATCAATATGCCATTCTGGGCCGTCTGAAGCGTCTCGGGCCCAGCACCATTCAGGAGGTCGCACGCGCACTGGTGATGGACCGCTCCACGCTGGGTCATCTGCTGCGTCCGTTGGAAGCGCGCGATCTGGTGTGCATATCGGTCGCGAAAGAAGACCGGCGGGGACGCATTGTTGCGCTCACGGCGGCGGGAAAAACGCTGGTTGGCGAAGCCCGGCCGCTCTGGTTGCGCGCGCAGCGGCGATTCGAAAAGCATGTCGGCGACAAGGAAGCGCGCGATCTGCGCAAAGCGCTCAAACGCATCGCCGGCGAGGATTTTGGCCCCAGCGCGCCTGCGGATGACGGAGCCTGAGATGAACGCGCTCCGCCGTAAGACCTTTTATTATGGATGGGTGGTCGCCGCGGTGACCTTTCTCGTGCTGCTTCTCGGTGCGGGCGTGCGCGCGACGCCGGGCATTCTCATCCTGCCGCTCGAACGCGAATTCCACTGGTCCGCCGCGACCATCAGCGCGGCCGTGGCGGTCAATATTTTCCTTTACGGCATGGTCGGTCCGTTCGCCGTTGCCATTATCGAACGGTTTGGCCTGCGCCGCACGGTCTCAACCGCGCTCGTCGCACTCGCGGCCGGTGTCGGATTGACCACGCTGATGCGGGCGCCCTGGCAGATGATGCTGCTGTGGGGCGTGATGGTCGGCTCGGGCACGGGCATGATCGCCATGGTGCTCGGCGCCACTGTGGCTGGGCGCTGGTTCTCGCGTCAGCGCGGACTCGTGCTCGGCGTGCTGACGGCGAGCAGCGCGACCGGACAATTGATCTTTCTCCCGGTATTGGCAGCCATCGCGCTCGCCCATGGCTGGCGCGCGGTTTCGTTCACCGTTGCGGGCGCGCTTTTGCTGCTGGCGCCGCTGGCGGCATTGCTGTTGCGCGACCGCCCCTCCGATCTCGGTCTGCCGCGCTATGGCGAAACCGAAATCCAGCCGCCGCCGCGAACCGCACACAACCCGGTGCACCGCGCGCTTTCGGCGCTCGCCCATGGCATGCGCACGCGCGATTTCTGGTTGCTGTCGGGAAGTTTCTTCATCTGCGGAGCATCCACCAACGGTCTGGTCGGCACGCATCTGATCGCATTTTGCTTCGATCATGGCATTCCGGAGCTGACGGCGGCGAGCACGCTGGCGCTGATGGGCTTTTGCGATCTCATCGGCACCACGGCTTCGGGGTGGCTGACCGACCGCTTCGACAGCAAGAAGTTGCTGGCCTGGTATTACGGTTTGCGCGGGCTGTCGCTTTTGTTCCTGCCCTATGCGTTCGATTGGACATTTTACGGTCTGTCGCTGTTTGCAATTTTTTATGGGCTGGATTGGATCGCCACCGTGCCCCCGACGGTGCGGCTCGCGGCCCATGCCTTTGGCGAAGAAAATGCCCCGCTCATGTTCGG
>DATARE010000117.1:0-5274 GCA_036264295.1 Micropepsaceae bacterium
ATGACCATGATCGTGCCCATGGTCGTGATGATGATCGTGATCGTCATGATCGTGGTGATGAATGCGCTCGCGCGTGCGATGCGGATCGTCGCTGAAGACCAGCGATTTGATCGTCACCGGCACGGTGTATGACGGTACCCGCACCCGCCCCAAATCGATGTAATCGAAATCCATCAGCATCACGCCATCGATGCAGAGAATCTCGCTTGCGACGCCGCAATCCTCGCGCAGGATGTGGCCAAAGGTCTGCGCGATGTCGCCATCGAGCATGATGTAAAGCGGTTTCGCGGCCGCGATCTTGTCCGCAAGACCTATCGCGATCCCGCGCGCCAAGGCATGGATGCGTTCATAGGCGGGCGCGCCCTGCCAATGAAAGGCCAGCGCGATCTCCGCATCCGCATCTTCGGCTTCGAACGCTTGGCGGTGGATATGGATCGCCCGCGCCACCGCCTCGGCATCGACCACATCGCCGAAGACCGCCGGCGGCTGCAGCACTTGCAGATTGCGCCGTGGCAGCAGCGTTCCTGGATTGGAGATAAAGCTGGTGTTGCCGGAGAGCTGCACGCTGTATTCGGAGGCGCCGAGCGCGGTGGCGCGGATGCATTCGCCGCCCGGCAAGAGCGGCCAGGGAAGCGCCCCGGCATCGAGCTTGCGCCGGATCGCGCGGCCCAAACGCCGGCCCATATCGGAAAAATCGCGCGCTTCGCGGCCGTAGATATATTCGGCGACTCCGCCCGACGCCATGATGCCAGCGATGTTCTGAAATCCCGGCAGCGGATCGGTGAGGTACAGATGCGCCACATCGTGCGGCATGGTTTCGGAGAGCGCCGCCATCAGCGTATCAGCCATCACATCGGCGACGCGGTCCAGATCGGGATCGTCCACCACATCGCCGAGCTGCCAATCGAAACCGGCGCGGCGCGCATGCGTGCGTCCTGCCGGGTCGAGCCGCACGATACGCCCTTCCGCATCCACCACTTGCAAGCGCCCACCGATATGGACCGCTGCGGTGGCGATGACCTTGCCGTTGTCGACGAGGGCCAGCTTCGTGGTGCCGCCGCCGATATCGATATTGAGGATGCGCCCGCCCTCCTCCACCGACACACGGGACGCCCCGGAGCCATAGGCCGCCAGCATGGATTCCATATGATGGCCGGCGGTGGCGCAGACGAAATCGCCACCGGCGGCCGCCAGCATGCCGGAAATCGCCTGGGCGTTTTCGCGACGCAACGCCTCGCCAGTTAGAATGACGGCGCCGGTATCGATATCCGCCGGCGCGATGCCAGCGGCCCGGTAGGCCTCGTCGATAATGCGCTGAAGTGCTGCGTCATCGATGCGGGTCTCGCTCTGATAGGGCGTCAGCGCTACCGGCGACAGATACAGCGTCTCGCGCGACACCACGTAATACCGGCTGGTCAATTCCTCAGACAGCCGCCGCAGATGGATCTTGGAAAAGATCACCTGGGTTCCCGATGAGCCGATGTCAATGCCGACGCTGGTCAGCGTGACGTGATCCTGAATCCAGAGCGGGTTTTCCTCGATTGGGCCATCGCCCTCGAAATCGTCATGATCGTGATCGGATTGCGCATCGTGGCGATGGGTCAGGGCCTCGCCATTCTGGTGATCGGCCAATGCGTGATTTTTTTCGCCACTCTTCACGGGCACGCCTCGCATGAAATCCTTGTCAGTTTTCCGGACCATCGCGAGCGCAGCGATCCCTTTGGATCAATTGCATTTTGCCCTCCCGCGGGCAAGCCGGAAACCCTGCATAAGCCTGGCCTCGCGCTTGGCGTTTCCGGACGTTCCCGCGTAGGATGGCCCGTCCAACAGGGAGGATACAGGCATGGAAAAATTCATCGCTGGTCTCGTCAAGGATTTCGAGAGCGGCAAGATAAACCGCCGCCAATTCTGCGAAACGGTGGCGCTTGCGGCCACGGTATACGCGGCCGGCGATGCGGCAAAAGCCGCGCCCGCCAAGGGTCTCAAAATGCTCGGCGTCAACCACGTCTCTTATGCGTGCACGGATTATAAGGTGGCGCGCGACTGGTACGCCAAGGTGTTCAACACCCAGATCTACAACGACAAGGGCATGGGCCGCGCCAATCTCGCCTTCGGCCCCGAACAGGGCAAGGGCGGATCGTTCCTCATCACGCGCAATTTCGGCAACAATGAAAAGCCGGCGCCCGCGACCGTCGACCATATTTGCTACACGGTCGCCAATTGGGACGACGCCAAGGTCAATGACGCGCTGAAGGCCGCAGGCACCACCCCGCTGGGCCGCAAAGGCAGCGTGAACGTCTACGACCCCTATGGTTTCCAAGTCCAGATCGCCTCGATCGACGGCGAAAACCCGTTCATCTGAGGGAGGAGAAACAACCATGTTCGGTTTTGCCGCAAGCAAGCTCAACGAATTCGAAGAAGGCAAGATCAGCCGCCGCGGGCTGATCGAAATGCTCACCCTCGCCGCCACCGCGACCGGGGCCGCCACTGAAGCACGGGCCGCCGGCCAGGTCGGCGTGAAGCCGGCCCTCATCAACCACGTCTCCTACACCTGCCCCAACTTCAAACAGGCCGCGGATTGGTATTCCAAGGTCTTCAATCTGGACCAGGTGGGCGTGAAGGACACCGAAATCACGCTGCCCTTCGGCAAGAAGGGCGAGCAGCCCTACAATGTCACCGCAAAGGACGTGCCGCTGACCTTCCTTTTGGTCCGCACACGCGCAGACAACAACGCACCCCTGGCAAACGGTCAGCCACGGCCCAAAGCCACCAACCGCATCAACCATATGGCCTACACGGTCGCCGATTTCGAACCCAACCGGGTGAAGGCGGAATTGGAGGCGATGGGCGTCAAGAACGTGCGCGGCACCGGACCCAACGCCCTGCATATGGACGACGTATTCGGCTATGACGTGGAAATCTGCGGTCTTGCCAACAACGCGCTGACGGACGGCGCGTAAACCATAAATCCGCCGGCGAAGGGGTCCTTTCCGTCACGGGAGGGGACCCTTTGCCGGGGTCTGCCACAACAAATCCCCCGCTTCACGGATGGTTGAGGCCGTAGCACAGCGCGCCGGTTCTGTGCTTTAAGTCGGCCAACGAAACACGGGAGATTTCAATGCGGTTTGCGAGTTTGACACCGGCGGCGCTGGCTTTGGTGCTGTCTGTTCCGGCCTATGCCCAATCCAATTGGGAGGAGTTCACCGACCGCGAACAGCATTTCACGGTCAATTTCCCCGGCGAGCCGAAGGTCGAATCCATCACCTACAAGACCGAAAAAGGCACCTCCCTTCCGGGCAAGGTCTACACGGCGAAAGATGCCCGCGGCGGCGAATACAAGATCACGGTGGTCACCTATGGCAATTCGGATGAGGCCGGGACCGCGATTGCCGAAGCCGCGAAGGCCGAGCGCGCCAAGGGCGACGTCAAATATGACGGGCTGGAACACCAGAACAACATGAAGAGCCAGCGCGTCAGCGTGGCGATGCCGAATGGGCGATTCCTTCTCGGCGAAGCCCTGATGGACCATGGCCGGCTCTTCATCATGGAAGCCGACACGCCGCCGAAAATGCCCCCGCCGTCGCAGTTCCAGGCCTCGCTGCAGGTGCTCGACGACAATGGGGTTGCCATCCGCTACAAGAGCCCCGGCAGCGACGAACGCGTGCGGTAAAGCGCACCCATTTCGGCACCTAAGGCATAGATGGGGTCGCAGCGCTTTCCGATCCAGGAGTCGGCGACAGCGGCTGCGCTTTGTGGCAGTCTCCCCTCGCGAGAGCATGGGGAGGACAAAATGCGTTTCACCAGATGGATGCCCGCAGCATTGGTTCTGTCGCTTGCGACCGCCGCCTATGCACAGGCCGAATGGGGTGAGTTCGTCGACCGGGCCGACCATTTCACCGTCAACATGCCGGGCGAGCCGATGAAGATGGACCTCGCCTTTAAGACGGCCAAGGGTACGGCGTTGCCGGCGCATATCTATTCCGCGCAGGACCGGCGGGGCGAATATTTCATGACCGTGGTCAATTATCAGACCGCCTCGGATGCGGAGATTGCCTCCGCGATCGATGAAGCCTCCGCCACGGTCCGCGCCAAGGGCAAGCCCACCTATGACGCGCCGGGCAATCTGGACGGCCACAAATCGCAGCGCATCACGGTGGAAACGCCGAACGGACGCCGGCGCCTGGCGGAAATCCTGATGTCCAAGGACAAGCGCCTTTACATCTCGGAAGCCGAGACGGCGCTGAACGCCCCTCCGCCCGCCCAGTATCAGGCATCGATCCAGGTGCTGGACGACAATGGCGTGCGCATCCGCTATCAGAACGGCGTTCCGGTCGGGGCCCCCGGACAGGCCGCACCCCGCCCGCAATAGCGGACCTGGATCGAGGCTTGGCGCGCCCGGCGCTTCCCGCCGGGACAGCGCCGATCTTTTGTGGCAATGTCCCGCCGGCGAATTCATGGAGGAAAGCAATGCGTCTTAGCAGTTTCGTTTCGACGGCCGCGGTGGTTCTGATGGTTTCCGGCGCGGCGTTCGCGCAGGCCGAATGGGGCGAATTCGTCGACCGGGCCGATCATTTCACGGTCAATTTTCCGGGCGACCCGATGAAGACCGACACCACCTTCACGACGGCCAAGGGCACCAAGCTTGCCGGCCATGTCTACACCGCCGAGGATCGGCGCGGCCGCTATGTCATGACCGTGATCGACTATAAATCGGCCCCCGACGAGGTCGGCACCGCCATCGATGAAGCCGCCAAGATGGTGCGCGCCAAGGGCAAGGTGACCTATGACGGTGCCGGCATGATGGACAATCACAAGAGCCAGCGCATCACCGTCGAGACCCCGGCGGGACGGCGTCTGCTGTCCGAGATTCTCGTTTCCGCCGACAAGCGGCTTTACATTTCGGAAGCCGAAACGGCCCTGAACGCTCCGCCGCCGGCGCAATACCAGGCGTCGCTGCAGGTGCTGGACGATGACGGCGTGCGCATCCGGTACAAGGCTGTCGGCAGCACCGAGCGCGTGCGCTAAGCCATAGGCCAGCTGGAACCGAAAGGGGTGCGCAAGGTTGCGCGCCCCTTTTTTGTGTTCGCGCCACAGTGCGAAAACGCTGCTGCTTCGTGTCATCCCGGCCGACCCCGGACATGATCCGGGAGAGCCGGGACCCATTGTGCCATTGTCTCGGTGGGTCCCGGATAGCCGCTGGCGCGGCTTCCGGGATGACAGTTCCGTTGAATGGATACACCTGAACGCACTTTGCTTTAGAATTCAGGTCGGGGC
>DATARE010000158.1:0-12827 GCA_036264295.1 Micropepsaceae bacterium
GTGCTGTCCCATTCCTACACGATGGATGTGATACCCGCGCTGCTTTCGGCCGAAGAGCAAGAGCGGAACGTCGCGCGCTGCACGGCGCTACTGCGCGATGCTTCCGGCGCGGCCGTGCAGGGCTGGTTATCGCCGCGCGGCACGTCGGGGCCAGGATTTCCGGAACTGCTCGCGCGGGCCGGATACAAATGGCATGGCGATGTGTTCGATGACGACCTGCCTTATGTGCAGCGTTTCGGCGATTTGCGCATCGTCGCCATCCCGCTTGCCACCGACGTGAACGACATGCCGTTCATGAAATACGGCAATCCGCCGAAGCTGATGCTGGAATCTTTCGAGGAAAATCTTGCCATTGCGCGCAAGAACGAAGGACCGCATGTGATCGATGTGACCGTGCATGCGCATATTTTCGGGCGTCCGCGCGGTGCATATTATTTCGGCGAGATCGTCGCGCGCGCCATGGCCGCGTCCGATGTCTGGGTCGCCAGGCGGCTGGACATCGCGGAATTCATGTTGCGGCACAGCAGTTGATAGGGACTGAGCAAAGCGAAGCGGAGGGGGGATGGATCCCACAACAGAAGCGGGCGCGCTTTGGCCGGATGCGATCCACGCGCATTTTCGGCGGGCACGCATTCGCCAGGTTGGCTATGTGCCGGATGCGGGGCACAGCCGTCTCATTCAGCTCTGCATCGCGGATGAGACTATCGCCGACGTCGTGCTGACCACCGAAGAGGAAGGCGTGGGCCTGGTTGCGGGTGCCGCTTTGGGCAGAGAGCGCGCGGCGTTGCTGATGCAATCCAGCGGCGTCGGCAATTGCATCAACATGTTTTCCCTGCTGAAGAATTGCGGCTTTCCCTGCTTGATCCTCGTCACCATGCGCGGGGAGTTCGCCGAATTCAATCCAGCCCAAATTCCCATGGGCTCGATCACCCAGGATGTTCTGCGGCTGACGGGATTTCTCACCTACAAAATCGAATCCACCGACGAGGTCGACAACGTGGTGGGCGCGGCTTGCGATATGGCCTTCGACGGCAGCGTGCCCGTGGCGGTGCTGCTGTCGCAGCGGCTGATCGGCCGCAAAGTGTGGGGCAAATGATGCGGGAAACGGCCCCACCGATGCTCGACCGGCGCGCCTCGGTGGCCACGCTGCTCGCCGGCCGTGGCGATCTTCTGGTCATCACCGGACTGGGTGCGCCGACCTATGATGTCGCTGCAGCGGGCGATCATCCGCTGAATTTTTATCTGTGGGGCGCCATGGGTAGCGCGGCCATGATTGGCCTGGGCTTGGCGCTCGCCCGCCCCAAAGCGCGCATTGCCGTCATCACGGGCGATGGCGAAATGCTGATGGGGCTGGGGAGCCTCGCCACCATCGGCGTCAAGCAGCCGCACAATCTTTCACTTGTGGTGCTCGACAATCGGCATTATGGCGAGACCGGCATGCAGGCGAGTCATACCAATTCCGGCATCGATCTTGTGACGATCGCAAAAGCGTGCCGTTTTGCGCAGGCCCGAACCGTGTCGTCGCAAGACGAACTGAAAGGTGTGAGAGATCTGCTTCATGCCGGTGCAGGGCCGAATTTCATCAGCCTGCAAGTGGACGCCGCCGATCACGCGCGTGTGTTGCCCAGCCGGGATGGAACCGAGTTAAAGCTGCGCTTCATGCAGGCACTGGCAAATTTATCATGACGGCAAAGATCATCGACGGCCTGGCCATCGCCCGTGAAGTGCGGGTGGGGATTGCCGCGCGTGCAGCGGCGCTGAAGGCGCTGGGCGTAACCCCGGCCCTGACGCTGATCCGCGTCGGCGACGATCCTGCGTCCGGCGTTTATGTTCGCAATAAGGTGCGTGCCTGTGCCGATGTCGGCATCACCTCGGAAATCGTTCATCTGCCCGCTGATGTTACTGAAGAAACGCTGCTGAATCGCATTCGCAAGCTGAACGATATGCCATCGGTTCACGGAATCCTGGTTCAGCTTCCGCTTCCATCCCATATCGCGCCTCGCCGCGTGCTGGAAACCATTTCGGTCGCCAAGGATGTCGATGGTTTCCATCTCTACAATGTCGGCGGACTGGTGATCGGGCAGACCGTTTTTCCACCCTGCACCCCCTATGGCGTCCAGAAAATTCTGGAACATGAGGGAATCGAGCTTGAGGGCAAGAACGTCACCGTGGTGGGGGCAAGCAATATCGTGGGCAAGCCTCTGGCGCTGATGCTGATGCAGCGCGAGGCGACAGTTGCCATTTGCCACGCCAAGACGCGCGATCTCGCCCAATATACCATTCTCGCCGATATCCTGGTGGTCGCCGCCGGCAAGCCGAATCTGATCGTGGCGCCGATGGTGCGCAGCGGTGCCGTCGTTATCGATGTGGGAATCAATTTTCTTCCCGACGGACGGCTGGTCGGCGATGTGGATTTCGAAGGCGTGAAGGAAAAGGCGTCCTTCATCACGCCGGTCCCAGGCGGTGTCGGGCCGATGACCGTCACCATGTTGCTGGAGAACACGGTGGGTGCGGCCGAACGCGCCGCGGCGTCGAGCGCGGCCAATACCGCACACCCCGTGTCGGTATGACATTGTTGTAATTGCGGCTGCGCGCGCGTGCCGTTCGCCCCTGCCGCATGGTAAAATGACTCGACTCAAATTTGCGGGTGCTCCCAGTGCGTTTTCGCTCGTCGTTTCTGCTTTGCGCTTCGATTTTGGGGTTGGCCCTTCAGAGCGCCGCCGCTCAGGCGCCAGCCGTCCAAACCGTTCCCGGCATGCCGCCGGTCGTGGATGCACGCAATGTCTATGGCGAGGCGGGGCCAAATAAGCTTGGCCCCGCGACGAATGGGGCACTTTCGCGGGTTTACGTGCCAAACGTGAAGTCCGGCGATGTCTATGTCATCGATCCGGCGAGTTATTCGGTGGTCGACCATTACAAGGTCGGGGGCAATCCACAGCACATCATCCCTTCTTGGGATATGAAGACGCTGTGGATTGCAGGCTCCGCCGAACGCAAGCTTCCGGGCATACTGACACCCATCGATCCGAAAACCGGCAAGCCGGGTACGACGATCAATGTTCCCGATGCATATAATCTGTATTTCACGCCGGACGGCAGCTCGGCCATTGTGGTGGCCGAGGCGCTGAAGCGGCTGGAATTCCGCGATCCGCAGACGATGAAGCTGCAGAGTAATCTGCAGACTCCGCAATGCGTGGGTCTCAACCATGCCGATTTTTCCATCGACGGACGCTATGCCATCTTCACCTGCGAATTCGCGGGTGGCGGTTTGGTGAAGATCGATATGGTTGCGAAGAAGGTGGTGAACTATCTGAAGCTCACCAAGCAGGGCCTTCCCGGAATGCCGGCCATGAACATGCCGGCGGGCAACAGCATGCCGCAGGACATCCGCATCGCGCCCGACGGGAAGCTGTTCTATGTCGCCGACATGGATGCGGATGGGGTCTATTTGATTGACGGCGACGCCTTCCAGGAAGTGGGATTCATCCCCACGGGGCGCGGCGCGCACGGGCTTTATCCCAGCCGCGACGGCAAGAAGCTTTATGTCACCAATCGCGGCACCCATATGGGCGACACCAAGCCCCACGGAGCCGGCGCGATTTCCGTGATCGATTTCGCCACCCGCAAAGTGGAAAAGACCTGGACCATTCCCGGCGGCGGCAGCCCGGACATGGGCAATGTCAGCGCCGACGGCAAAACACTGTGGGTGTCGGGCCGTTTCGACAAGGTGGTCTATGCCATCGATACAACGTCAGGCGCGGTGAAAGAAATTCCCGTCGGCACCGAACCGCATGGCCTGACGGTCTGGCCGCAACCGGGGCGCTATTCGCTCGGACACACCGGGAATATGCGGTAGCTACGCCGGCGGGGGCGGCGCCAGCGTGCCGAGCCACGCCACGGCGATCAGCACGAGCAAAGCGAGCAGGCTTTCGGCGATAATGCTGAGCCAAAGTGCCCGCGCCGGTTCCGCCGTGGCAGTGCCTGTCATCATTGCGGCAGCCAAGCGCGGCCCCAAGCGAAAGCGGTTTGCCGCAGCCAACAGCAGCATCGCTCCGAACAGTCCCAGTTTGCCCAGCAGAACCTGACCATATTCGGTCTTCAGGCTCGCCAGAAAACCGGGATTGAGAATTCCGCTCAGCGTCAAAACGCCGACGACCACCGGACCGATGGCCGAGAAGCGCGATAGCGCGTGATCGAGGCTTCGCAAATCCTCCATGCCGCCGGATCGGAGCGCGATTGTTGTCATGCGCGCGAGGACCAGCAACGCGCCGATCCAGATGCCCGCTGCCAGAAGATGCGCGGCGTCCGCGCTGATATGCAGCGACGCCCGGGGGCCGCTGTCTGCGCCGGCATGGCCGGTATCGGCGATGCTGGTGAGCGCAATGGCGGCCGCCGCCAACACGGCAAGGCGCAATGTTTCCGGCTGCTGCTTCGGTGCGAGCAGGATGACGATGAACGCGATCAGGCCCAGCCGGGGCCCCCAGACCTGCCCGAATTCCGTGGTGGTGACGACCAGCGACAGAATTTTCGGGTCGATCAGCGACGACAATTCGCCGCTCATATTCGCCGCGACGAAATCGAGCCAGAACACGCCGCTGACCAGTGCCACGAGGGCGGCGCCGATTTGCACACGCCGTGCCCACGGAAAAAACGCCGCCGCTTCCGAAAGCGATGGCGTTCTTCCATGATTGTTATAGACGGGGAAAGCCGCGACGCCGAACAGGATCGTCAGTGCGGCGTAATGCAGGAAGCGCGAGGCGATCAGCCCCGCGGCTGCGATCACGGCTTCACTTCGAAATTGTAGCGCCCTTCGGTCCGATGGGTGTCATCGCCCACCGCATGCCACGCGACCGTGTATTTGCCGGGCGCGAGCGTACCGGTGAGCGGCACGATCAGCTGCGCCTTGTCGGTTGGGTTGACGCTGGCGGTGCCGGTCGGTTGCTTCTCGCCCTTTTCATTGGTGATGTCCACGCCGGAAAAACCAAGCTCAATGGCTTCGTTGAACTGGATGCGAAGCGCCTTCGGTGCGGTGGTCACCACACTCCCCGGCGCCGGACCGGCAGCTTTGAGCACCGCATGCGCGTTCGCGATCACAATCGTCCCAAATAGGGCGGCGATGGCAAGAAATCCCGTCTTTAAAGAGTTCATGGCTTACTCCTTTTCTCCCATTATATACGTGTTATCGCAGCTTAACCCTTGCAAGCAGCACAGTGGAGGCCGGATTTGAGCCATAATAAGGCTTCAGCTCCGAAGGTACGACCGAAAGCGTTTCCAACGCCCCCAGCCCAAGGCTGAGATGCTCGGCGACGGGGATATCGTAAATATAGCCGAGGCTGAATTTCGACACGTCGAACATGCGCCCGAAGAGCGGGCTTCCGGGCAGGAAGAGCTCGTCTTTCTGATCGTTTTCGGCGCGTGCAAAGATCGTGTGCGCATACCAGGCGACCGCGGATTCCAGAAGATAGGCGTTCGATGAGGGGCCCGGCTGCTGATCGTTCCGGCCCCAGGCCAGCGTGGTCTGCCAATTCCCGTGTTCGAGCTTCTTGTTGTAAATGGCAGATGCGGTGAGCCGGTGCTGGTTCAGGTCCGGCTCCAATTGTTCAGGGCTCTTGATGAAGCCATAGCTCACTTGCAGCGCCCAATTCTCTGTCGGATTCCAGCTGAGGCGGGCGGAAGCCGAATCGAGCCGCAAAGGATCGAAATCCCAGCGATACTGGTCCGGTTCGCGGCCGTTGAACGCAGAGCCTTCGATTTTCCAACTGCCGTAGACCAGTCCCGCCGTCACCACGCCATAGGTGATATGGGTGGCGTCGAGCCAATGATGCCCGATCGGGGCCTCGGGGTCGTCCATTCCCGAAAAGCGGTGCATGAAGGTGGGCGGCCCCAGCGCGGGTTCGCCGGGGTAACCAACGTACAGAAACGCCGAGGTGTTGTCCGCGACGGGGGCGCTGTAGATGCCCGCCAGCTCCATGAAGAAATCGTGCGGATGCTGGCGGTCGACCAACGGTGTCACGCCATTGGCGGTTTCCCCGGTCTGGAGCAGCAGTGGATAGCCACCTTTGCCCATCAGCGGATCGAGAGAGATCATGCCGCGCATCGTCAGGTGGCCATCGCCGAGGCTGCGCTGGGCCATGCCCATCAGCATGCTTTCACTGAATGTCTGGTCCTTACCTCTCGCGCCGCCCTGATGGTCGTAGATGCCGGAGATATAGCCGTGCACCATGGTCGACCAGTCGCCGAGCAGCCCATGAATGCCTTCCATGGGCGCGGAATCCGGTTGCCAGGATGTGCCGGAGGCGTCGCGCATCATGGAATAATCGCCGAGCGCGCCGGTGGCCTGAACACTGGGACCGGTGCCGAGCGGCGGCAAATCGTCCGCCGCGGACTCCGCCGGCGTGCTTGGCGCCTGGGCCACAGCAAAAGTCGATGACAGCGTGCAGAGCGCTAGCCCGGCACACAGCGCAAATCTCATCGCGAGGACCGGCCCAGCAGCTCGATCAGCTCGCCAGCCTTCTTCCGCTGCTCATTGGCGTTACCGCTGACAATGGCGCCTTCGACGCAATGATGCAGATGACTCTTCAGCATTTCGGTCTCGACGCGGGCGAGCGCGGCACGAACCGCCTGAATCTGCGTGAGCACGTCGATACAATAACGCTCTTCATCGACCATGCGGATGATGCCGCGCACCTGGCCTTCGATTCGGTTAAGACGGTTGAGGAGTTTCGGCTTGGTTTCCTGCTTCATACGAGCCTCTTTCGCGCGCCAGCCTATATACCCCCCGGCGGTAAAGGACAATATACCGGGCAGGCGTATCGGGCCGGTTTCGCCGCGCGATAACGGCCAGGTGTTTTATCGCGCCGTTTGGTCCATCATTTGGCCCATGCCACCCATTGCCATCATTCCCATTCCCATCGGAGTGGCCAGCAATCGGTCAGCCGCTTTCTTCTGCTCGTCCGTGAGCTTGGGATAAAGGCCGGAATAGGCGGTCTTGATGGCGCGCGTGTTTTCCAGCCGCGCCGAAAGCCCGCGTTCCTGCTGGTCCAGACGATCCATGAATGTGGCGCCTGCCGGATTGCGCATCATCGTCCGGCGCGTTTCGCCGGATCTCTTGGCATTGGCGCGCAGGGCATCGGCGAAACCGTTCCATGCTGCGGATTGCGCGTCCGTGATCTGGAGTTCCGCTTTCAGAAAGGCGATCCGCCCTTCGACATGTTCACCCATGCCCATGCGTATCGCGCGCAATTGCGCGCCGCCCATCATCGGCATCGGGCCAAGCCCGCCCATTCGCGACATCATTCCGGCATAGGGCGCTTGCCCCGCCGGATCGGAGGAATCCGTGCGCGGTTGCGCAGAACCGGCGAGCGGCAGGCTGGCAATCAAAGAGACCACGGAAGCCGCGAGAAATTTTCGATGCGTGGTCATGAAATGCTCCTCATTTGGATCCGGGAAAGCGGGGCCATTATGAGCACCCGGGAAAAGCTCATGGCGGAAAACTACGCTGCCGCCACGGTTTGGCTTTGATTCAAGTCAATGCACCGACCGGAATTTCCATCATGCTGCCGAAAATAACGAGGCGCACCATGCAGCGTTCTGGGAATCGGAATTGGGGAATCGCGTGTTTGTATGCGGCCGGATTTGGCATCGCGGCCGTGCTGCTCGTTCAGCCTTGGGTGCGACTTCCGGCCATTCTTCCCTATCTCGTATTCCTCGCATTTCCGCTGATGCACTTCATCATGCATGGAAGGCGCGGCGACAGCCATTCGCATGAGCCGGCGGAGGAGACGGAATCTCCCGACAGTCTTGTCCTTTGAGGCATGGCTCATTACGCCACGCGGTTTCCGTCATCGATATACCCCCATGGGGTAATTGCAAATAAAGCTCGTATGCCCTACATGGGTATGTGAACTTTCAAAGGGCACGCCCTGTGGACCATCCGCACCAGCATCATCAGCAATCATGCTGCGGCGGCCATACCAAAACCGTAGCCAGTCGTCCGCAGTCGGTGCCGCCCGGCACCCGCTGGACCTGTCCGATGCATCCCGAGATCGTGCGGGATCAGCCCGGTGCTTGCCCCATCTGCGGCATGGCGCTGGAGCCGATGACGCCCACGGCCACTCCCACCGTCAATCCCGAATTGCGCGACATGAGCGTGCGATTTTGGATCGGGCTTGTGCTTGCTGTACCCGTGCTTGGACTCGAAATGGGTGGTGAGGTTCTGGGCTTGCGCCGCACGTTGGGCGCACCCCTTTCGAATTGGCTGCAATTGCTGTTCGCGACGCCGGTCGTGATGTGGTGCGGCTGGCCGTTTTTCGTCCGCGGAGCGCAGTCGCTCATCTCCCGCCATCTCAACATGTTCACGCTGATCGCGATGGGCACGGGTGTGGCCTGGGGTTACAGCGTCATCGCAGCGCTTGCGCCCGCTATTTTCCCACCGGCCTTCCGGACCGCGGAAGGCACGGTAGCGGTTTATTTCGAAGCCGCCGCTGTGATCACGGTTCTGGTCCTGCTTGGGCAGGTGCTGGAACTGCGTGCTCGGGAGACAACCAGCGGTGCCATCCGCGCGCTTCTCGATCTTGCGCCCAAACATGCGCGGCGGGTCCGTGCCGGTGGCGAAGACGAAGACATTCCTCTCGAAGCGGTGCAGCTCGGCGACATCTTGCGCGTGCGCCCCGGCGAGAAAGTTCCGGTGGACGGCGAAGTGGTGGAGGGCCGTGCGGCCGTGGATGAATCCATGGTCACGGGCGAGTCCTTGCCGGTGACCAAGGAGCCGGGCGCGCGCGCCATCGGCGGGACCATGAATCAGACCGGCAGCTTCTTGATGCGCGCCGACAAAATCGGCCGCGACACCGTGCTCGCGCGAATCGTCCAAATGGTGGCGGATGCGCAGAGAAGCCGCGCGCCCATTCAGCGGCTCGCCGATCGCGTATCCGGCTGGTTCGTTCCAGCGGTCATCACGATCGCAGTGCTGACATTCGTTGTGTGGTCGCTGTTCGGACCGGAACCGCGCATGGCCTTCGGGCTGGTTACGGCCGTGTCGGTCCTGATCATTGCCTGCCCATGCGCTTTAGGATTGGCGACCCCGATGTCGATCATGGTGGGCGTGGGCCGGGGCGCGCAATTGGGCGTTTTGATCAAAGATGCGGAAAGCCTGGAGCGGCTGGAGAAAATCGACACGCTTGTGGTCGACAAGACGGGAACGCTGACCGAAGGCAAACCCAAAGTCGTCGCGGTAATTTCCGCAGGGAATATGAGCGAGGACGAATTGCTGCGCGCCGCCGCGAGCTTGGAACAGGCGAGCGAACATCCGCTGGCAAATGCGATTGTTTCGGAAGCGAAGCTGCGCGGGCTGGCATTGGCCAATCCTGCGGAATTCGATTCGCCCGCCGGCAAAGGGGTGATCGGCCGCGTGGACAATCGTCAAATGCTGATCGGCAATGCGGCATTCCTGGCGGAACACGGCGTTTCGGTCGAAACGCTCGCCGCAAAATCCGAAGAATTGCGGCGCGACGGCGCCACTGCGATCTTTGTTGCCGCCGACGGCGTTCTTGCCGGCGTTCTCGGCATCGCCGATCCCATCAAAGCCACGACACCCGTAGCGCTCGAAGCGCTGAAGCAAGCCGGGGTGAAGGTGATCATGCTCACGGGAGACAACCGGGTGACGGCCGAAGCGGTTGCCCGGAAACTGGGCCTCGCCGATGTCGAGGCGGATGTCTTGCCGGACCAGAAAAGTGCCGTCGTATCGAAGCTGCGCGCCGAAGGGCGTGCGGTGGCGATGGCCGGAGACGGGGTGAACGATGTCCCCGCGCTGGCGGCGGCCGATGTCGGGATTGCGATGGGAACCGGTACCGATGTGGCAATCGAAAGCGCCGGCGTGACCGTGCTGAACGGCGATTTGACGGGTATCGCACGCGCCCGGCGCCTGAGCAGCGCGACCATGAACAACATCCGCCAGAACCTGTTCTTCGCCTTTGTCTACAATGCCGTGGGCATAGCAATTGCGGCGGGCGCGCTTTATCCGCTATTTGGAACGACGCTGTCCCCGATGGTTGCCGCGGCGGCCATGGCGGCGAGTTCGGTTTCCGTTATTGGCAATGCTCTCCGTCTGAAGCTTGCCAACCCCTGATTCAAAATCTCATCCGGTGTGGATGCGGGCCAAGGCTGGGTTACCCTGATGGCATGGCGGTCGTTGCGAAAGAGCCTCGTCCAGGTCCATCTGTGGTTCGCACTGATCCTGGCGCTTCCCATGATCATCATAGGCATTTCGGGAAGCGCCTTGCTTCTGCAACGCGAAATTCTCGCTGCATCCATCCCGAGCGCAGGCACGGCGGGAACGAGCCAGCCCATTCCCGCCATTATCGCGGCGGCGCAGCGCGCAGCACCCGCCGGAACGGCGGCGTCGCGCTATGAGTTGCCGGCGCGGGAACGAGCGGCTTCTACTGTGCGCTTTCATCCCGCCAGCGATGACGGCCCCGAAGTCGACGTCTATGTGGATCCGGTTTCGCTGAAGGTGCTGGGCACGTCCGAAGTGGTGGAGCGCGGGCCCCTCTTGGCATTTTTCATCACCATCCACGCATTCCTGGCGATGCCGCCTCCCATCGGGCTGCCTTTCGTCGGCTGGACTGGTGTCGTGATGACCTTGATGGGCATTAGCGGGCTCGTGCTGTGGTGGCCGGCCAAGGGCCAATGGCGTCGCGCCTTCGTCATGCGGCGGGGCATGCGCGGATTGCCATTCTACTTCGAGTTTCACCGCATCGCCGGCATTTGGGGCCTGCTGGTGCTGCTGGCAGTCAGCATCAGCGGCATCTATTTGACGTTCCCGCAGAAGATCGGGCCGTTTGTGAAAGCCCATATCGCCGGCGAGGAGACCGTTACCCAACCGAAAGCGGGTTTTGTCCCGGGCTCCGGCCCCATCGGCCCAGCGCAGGCCATCGCGCTTGCCGATGCGGCGGTAGCGAATGCCCGCGTGGCGGCGTTGGAGCTGCCCGGGGCCGACAAGACCTTCGTGGTGGAATTGGAACCCCAAGGTTGGAGTCCGACCGATCCACGGGTGACCGTGGTGCTGGATGCGGAAACCGCCGCGATCTCTTTCATCGACGATCCGCGCAATTATTCCTTTCCGGATCAATTGCTGAATTGGCAGCACCTGCTCCATTTCGGGGTGGGGCTGGGCTGGGGCTGGACGGTCCTGGTGTTCCTTTCGGGCCTCATGCCGCTGCTTTTGGCGGTGACGGGTCTGACCGTGTGGTGGAAAAAGCGTCAGGCCCGGAAGTCAAACCGTCTCGCCGAAGCGAGCGCCATCGCCGAGTAGGCGCGTCCCAACCGCAACCTAACCGAGGGAAGCCTGCGACAGCCCTTGGCGACAGTGCGCGGATTTGCCAAAAGAATAGACACCGCGCGTCGTCAACGTGAGCAGCGCGAGAATCGGAGCGTCTTTGAATGGCAGTCGAAACCGAGGTGCGTGAGGCAGGCCGCGACTTCATCCGTGACATTATCCAGGCGGACCTCGATGCCGGGCGCGAGAAATCAGTGGTGACGCGGTTTCCGCCCGAGCCCAACGGCTATTTGCATATCGGTCATGCGAAATCGATCTGCCTGAATTTCGGCGTGGCGCAGGAATTCGGCGGCCACTGCAATCTGCGGTTCGACGATACCAACCCCGCCAAGGAAGAGCAGGAATATATCGACGCCATCAAGCGCGATGTGCGCTGGCTGGGGTTCGATTGGGGTGAACATCTTTATCATGCGTCGGATTATTTCGAGCAGCTCTATCAATGGGCGGAACATCTGATTCGCAACGGCAAGGCCTATGTTGACGATCAGTCTCAGGAACAGATGCGCGCCACGCGCGGCACGCTGACCGAACCCGGCACGAACAGCCCGTTCCGCGACCGCTCCGTCGAAAAGAATCTCGACCTGTTTCGCCGCATGCGCGCTGGCGAATTTCCCAACGGTGCGCGTGTCCTGCGTGCCAAGATCGACATGGCCTCGGGCAACATCAATCTGCGCGATCCGGTGCTCTATCGCATTTTGCATGCGGTGCATCCGCGCACCGGTGAGGCCTGGAAAATCTATCCCAGCTATGATTTCGCGCACGGTCAATCCGACGCCATTGAGCATGTCACCCATTCGATTTGCACGCTCGAGTTCGAGGATCACCGGCCGCTCTACGATTGGTGCCTGGAGAATCTTCCGGTTCCGTCGCGTCCGCATCAATATGAATTCGCGCGGCTGAACATCACATACACGCTGCTTTCCAAGCGCATCCTGACCGAATTGGTGCGTCAGGGGCATGTCGAGGGCTGGGATGATCCTCGCATGCCGACGCTGGCGGGCATGCGCCGGCGCGGCGTTCCGCCCGAAGCGTTGCGCGACTTCGTCCGCCGGGCGGGTGTCGCGAAAGCGAACAGCGTCGTCGACATCGCGATGTTCGACCATGCGGTGCGCGAAGTGCTGAACAAGCGCGCGCCCCGGCGGATGGCGGTGCTCAAGCCCTTGAAGATCGTGATCGAGAATTATCCCGAAGGACAGATTGAGGATCTGGAGGCCGTCAACAATCCCGAAGATCCGGCGGCTGGTATGCGGCGCATTCCGTTCGGGCGCGAAATTTACATCGAGCGCGAAGATTTCATGGAAGATCCGCCGAAGAAATTCTTCCGCCTGTCGCCCGGGCGCGAGGTTCGGCTGCGCTATGCCTATTTCATCACCTGCCGCGACGTGGTGAAGGACGCGAATGGCGAAATTGTAGAATTGCGCTGCACCTATGATCCGGCGACACGGGGCGGCAACGCACCTGACGATCGAAAGGTGAAGGCGACCTTGCATTGGGT
>DATARE010000161.1:0-4566 GCA_036264295.1 Micropepsaceae bacterium
CCAGCAACAGCGCCCGGAACATGACAATCGGATCGTAAGGCGGGCGGCCGGCACCTTCCGGCTCCAGCATCTTCAACACCTTCTCGAACCGGTAGGACTTCAGCACCGCGCCGATCCGGTCCAGACGGTCGTTGCGGCCAAAATTGGCGGGCGCAAACGCCCCCAAAAACCCCAACTGCGAACGTCTGTCCACCATCCTCATTCTCCATTTGAGTCGCACACAAGCGAATCACAGATGCAGAAATTTGCAACGTTCCCCTTGAGGGAGGGCACGAAATTTTCGAGCGTGTGCGAAGAAAATTTCGGGGAGGGGAGAGGTGAAATGTCCCCTCCCCGAAGCCGCTTCGCGTCTTCGACCCTCCGGTAAGGAGAGGGAGGTGGTGCTACGGCGCCGAAACCCGGTCGGGAAGAGCCGTACCCGCCACCAACGCGGCGATATTCGCGATCACCTTCTTGCCCATGCCGGTGCGCGCCTCGATGGTGGAGGAGCCCAGATGCGGCAGCAGCGCGACATTCTTCAGCGTCAGCAATTTGGGCTCGACCTTCGGCTCGCGCTCGAACACATCCAGCCCCGCTCCCGCCAGGCGCCCCGCGGCCAGCGCATCGGCCAAAGCCGCCTCGTCGACGATCTCGCCGCGCGCGGTGTTGATCAGATAGGCGGAAGTCTTCATCCGGGCCAGCCGCTCCGCCGAAAACAGATGATAGGTTTCCGGCGTGTACGGACAATTGATGGAGACGATGTCCATCTCGGCCAGCATGGCGTCGAGGTCGGGCCAATAGGTCGCGCCCAGCTTCGCTTCCATCTCTGCCGTGGCGCGCTTGCGGTTGTGATAATGGATCGCCAGCCCGAAGGCGCGGGCGCGCTCCCCCATCGCTTCGCCGATGCGGCCCATGCCGATAATGCCGAGTGCTTTATCGCGCAGGCTTACGCCCATCAGCCAGGTCGGACACCAGCCGGAGAAGCCGCCCGACTCCAGAATCTTCACCCCTTCGACCGCACGCCGCGTCACCATCAGCATCAGCGTCATGGCGATATCGGCGGTGGCATCGGTGAGCACGCCCGGCGTGTTGGTCACCGCAATGCCTTTGGCGGCAGCGGCTTTGACATCGATATGATTGAAGCCGACGCCGAAATTGGCGATCAGCTTCAGTTGCGGTCCGGCGGCGGCGATGATCTCGCCGGTGATGCGGTCGGTGACGGTGGGAACCAGCACATCGGCGCGGGCAACCGCGGCTTTCAGCGTGGCCGCATCCATCGGCACGTCAGATATATTGAGCGTGGCGCCGAAACGCTCCACGAGTTCCCGTTCGATGGCCGCGGGAAGTTTCCTGGTGACGACGATCTGAGGCGTGCTGCTGACCATGATGTTATCGATTTAACCCCCGAACCTCGCGATTTTCCCTTATCAGAACGACTCCCGCGGGGCAAAGATAGCGCTCATGATTCGTCCGATGTTCGTGTCCGCGATATTGCTCCTCACGTGGGCAAGCGCGCCGGTGCGCGCCGCGGAAGACACCAAGCTCCCCTATTTCGTCAGCATGAAAAGCGAAACCACGAATATGCGGGAGGGGCCGGGTAATGAATATCGCATCAAATGGGTCTATCACCGCAAAGGCCTGCCGGTGGAGGTGATCGCCACCTATGAGGTGTGGCGGCGCGTGCGCGATTCCGATGGCGAAATCGGCTGGGTGCATGTGGCGCTGCTGTCGCGCGAACGCAGCGCGGTGGTGCGGGGCAAGGGCGAAGTGCCGGTGCGGGATGCGGCGGATGCCGCCTCCAAGCTCGTCGCCGACGCCCAGCCCGGGGCGGTGGGACGGCTGGAACATTGCGAGGCGCAGGCCTGCGAAGTGAAATTCGACCGCGCCAAAGGCTGGATCGCGCGGGTGCGGCTCTGGGGCGTGCATGACGGCGAACAGTTCTAGCGAGGCCGTCCCGGCGCGGGGGCGGATTTCGTGGGTGCTGTTCGAATGGGGGCGCAATCCTTACGTCACGATCGTCACGGTCTTCATCTACGCCACCTATTTCACGCGCGATATTGTCGGCGATCCGGTGCGGGGCCAGGCGCTGTGGGCAGCCATTCAGGGCTATGCCGGTCTCGCAGTGGCGGTTTTGGCACCCTTCCTCGGCGCCATCGCGGATGCGGGCGGGCGGCGCAAGCCCTGGGTGGCGGCGTTTTCCGTGCTGTTCGCGTTTGCCACGGCGATGCTGTGGTTCGGGCGGCCAGGGGGAGAAGGGCTCGGGCTGGTAGGCATTGGCGCCTTCGTGGCGCTCGCCAATCTCGCCTATGACGGCTCGCTGGTATTCCACGGCGCCATGCTGCCATCGCTGGTGCCGGGCCGCGTCATCGGCCGGTGGTCCGGATTGGGGTACGCGCTCGGCAATTTTGCGGGCATCCTGCTGCTGCTTTTCGTGCTGGTGTTCATCTATTTGCCGGCACAGCCATTGTTCGGGCTCGACCGCGCGACCCATGAGCAGGAACGGATCGCCGGGCCGCTATGCGCGCTGTGGTTCGTGGCTTTCAGCCTGCCGTTCTTTCTGTGGACGCCGGATCGCCCCGCGACCGGTCTCCCGTTGCGCGAGGCGGTGGTGCGTGGGCTCTCCGCTGTCTCGCGCACGGTGAAGAGTCTGAGGCATTACCGCAATGTCGCCGCCTATCTGGGTACGCGCATGATCTACAATGATGCGCTGAACGTGATGCTGTCGTTCGGCGGGGTCTATGCCGCGGGTGTGTTCCATTGGGGTACCGTGGAAACCGCCCTGTATGGAATCATTCTTCTGGTTTGCGCAGCCCTTGGCGGGTTGCTTGGGGGGCGCTTGGCCGACCGTATCGGGACAAAGCGCGCGCTGCAGTTCTCCATCGGCGGCACCATGGCGGCGGCGCTGCTGTCGCTCGGCTTTGCGCCGGATCGCCTGTTCTTCGTGATTCCCTACAAGCCGGGCACGCGCATCGCGGGCTTGCCGGTGTTCGGCACGGCGCCGGAACTTTTCTATATTGGCTGCGTGATGGCAATCGCGCTGTGCCTTGTCGCCACCTACGCGAACAGCCGCGCCATGCTGGCGCGCATCGCGCCCGAAGCGCGCATGACGGAATTCTTCGGTCTGTATGCCTTGTCGGGCGAGGCCACCGCCTTCATGGCGCCGCTCGCCGTTGCCTATGCGACAGCGGCAACCGGCAGCCAGCAATGGGGCATGGCCGTGATCGTGGCGTTTCTGGCGGTGGGCTTTGCCGGTCTGAGCTTCGTCAGCGAAACCCGCGCCGTCGCGGTTTAATGCCGGAAGTGGCGAATGGCGGTGAATGCCATGGCAAGCCCCGCTTCGTCGGCCGCCTTGATGACCTCGTCGTCTTTCACCGAGCCCCCGGGTTGGATGACGGCGGTGGCGCCCGCCTCGGCGACGGCCAGAAGACCATCGGCAAAGGGAAAGAACGCATCGGAGGCCGCTGCCGAGCCTTTAGTTCTTGGCTCGGGCCACCCCGCGGTCGCAGCTGCTTCTTTGGCTTTTATTGCCGCAATCCGCGCGGCATCCACGCGGCTCATCTGGCCTGCGCCGATTCCGGCGGTCGAGCCGTTCTTGGCGTAGACAATGGTGTTGGATTTGACGTGCTTGGCGACGGTGAATGCGAACATCATGTCGGCAAGCTCGGTCTGCGTCGGCTGGCGTTTGGTGACGATCCGCAATTCGGCGGGATTTGCAGTGGCCGCATCGCGCGTTTGCACCAGGAGACCGCCCGCGACGGAGCGCACCTGCCAGCCCTCGCTGTGGGCATCGGGGAGCCCCCCCGCAATCAGCAGGCGCAAGTTCTTTTTGGCGCTGAGAATGCGGCGCGCATCGTCATCGGCGTCCGGCGCGATAATCACTTCCGTGAAGAGCTTGGCGATTTCCTCGGCGGCCACTCCGTCGAGCACCTTGTTGAACGCCAGCACACCGCCGAATGCGCTGACAGGGTCGCAGTCGAGCGCCTTGCGATAAGCGTCGGCCAGGGAGGACCCCAACGCGACGCCGCAAGGGTTGGCGTGCTTGATGATGGCACAGGCGGGTGAGCTGGAACCGAATTCGGCGACCAGCTCATAGGCCGCATCTGTATCGTTGATGTTGTTGTAAGACAGCTCCTTGCCCTGAAGCTGGCGCGCGGTGGCGACGCCAAAGCGGGTCTCGCCGGTCGCGTAAAAGGCAGCGTTTTGGTGCGGGTTTTCGCCATAGCGCAATTTTTGGCGCAATAGCCCTGCGAAGCTCCGGCGGCGTGGCGGCTTTGTATCGCCCGTTTTGGCCCGTTCGCCGGCAAACCAATTCGAGACCGCGGCATCGTAGGCGGCGGTGCGTGCGAAAGCGATTTCGGCCAGCGCGCGCCGTGTTTCTGCGGTGACGCCGCCATCGGCGATTTCTCCGAGCACGCGCCCATAATCTTGCGGGTCGACAATGACGGTGACCCATGCGTGATTTTTGGCGGCCGCGCGGATCATCGCCGGCCCGCCGACATCGATGTTTTCTATGACCTCGTCGAACACCGCACCTTTGGCGACGGTGGCTTCGAACGGATAAAGATTGGAGACCAACAGGTCGATGCC
>DATARE010000228.1:0-7719 GCA_036264295.1 Micropepsaceae bacterium
GTGCTGGTTGCCATTGTCGGCGCGGGGCTGGCGGCGTTGGGCGAGACCGCGAAATCCGCCGAGGGCGGCGCACCCAGTTTCACCTATGACGGTTCGTGGCCGAAGCTGCCGCTCCCGAACAAATGGACGTTCGAAGGTATTACGGGCTTGTCGGTCGACAAGGACGACGTCATCTGGGTGCTGAACCGCCCCGGCGATTACGACATCGACCCCATCTTCCACGTGCCGGAGAAGACCGAGAATTATGCCTCGCTCAACCCGCCGACCGCGATGTGCTGTCTCAAACCGGAAGGCATTCTCGCGTTCGACATGCAGGGCAATCTGCTGCACCACTGGAATCAGGCGGACAAGGTCGATGGCCACCTGATCATCGCCGACAAAGCCGGTAACATCTGGGTCGGCTCCGACACGATGCGCAAATACACCAAGGAAGGGAAACTGCTCGGCGCCATTGAGCGCACGCCCGATGCGACGCAGCCCAAGCCGGGCGCCTATCCCGCCGACACGCCGATGATTGTCGGCCGCATCGAAGGTGGGGAGTTCGACGAGGATGCACGCGAACTGTTTGTCACCGATTCCTATTTGCGCGGGCGCGTGCTGGTGTTCGACATGGATACCATGAAGTTCAAGCGCGGCTGGGGCGCCTATGGCAAGCCGCTGTCCGAGATCAAATTCGAACCCGTGGCGAAATACGATCCAAAAGGACCGCCGGCCAAGGAATTCCTCGGCCATATCACGCTGACGGTTTCAAAAGACGGATTTGTCTATGCCGCCGACCGCATCGCCGACCGTATTCAGGTCTATACCAAGGCGGGCAAATTCGTCCGCGAGTTCACCGTGGCGCCCGAAACGCTGGATCGTGGGTCGACAGGCGGCATGGCGCTCTCGCCCGATCAGAAATTCATTTATGTCTCGGACATCATGAACAATGTGATCTGGATCGTGAACCGTGCCGACGGCAAGACGCTCGGCCATTTCGGGTTCGCCGGGCACAGCGGCGGCGGCCTGCATTGGGTGCACATGGTGGCCACGGATTCCAAGGGTAATGTCTACACAGGCGAAGTGGATACCGGCAAACGCGTGCAGCGGTTTTTGGCGAAGTACTGACGGCACGTCGCTACGAAAAAAGCCGGAGATCGGACGCTCGATCTCCGGCTTTTCTTTTAGCGCAGACGATTAATCAACCTGCTTTCGCCGCCAGTTTCGCCTTTTCGGTTTCCACCGCCTTGCGTGCTGCGGCCTGGGTTGTCTTGGCGCGCTGCTCCCACGCGGCCGGATCGACGAAGGGGTGCGGATCGCCCGGCTTGCGATTCTTCAGCATCATCGCGCGTTCCAGCACGCCGCCGCCGGGATACCCGTTCGGGTCGGCCCAACTGTGGATCATCAGGTTGACCTGTACGCCCTTGATCGCGGCGACCTTGTCGGCGGTTTCGACGGCTTGCTCGGCTTCCTTCAGCCCGCCGCGATAGCCCTGTCCGCCTTGAAGAATGGCGACATAGGGCTTGCCGCCGTCATAGACCTTGATGCCTTCGGTGGTCAGCACGCCCGGCGTATGACCCGGCTGATGATGGAAGATCAGGTGCTGGTCGCCGAGGTCCAGATGGTCACCTTCCTTCACCACCATGTCCTTTTTCGGCATGCGGTTGATGCCGCCGTTTTCGCGATTGCCCTTCTTGCCGTCGAGATCGGCGATCATCTGCCAGTCTTCTTCGAGCGCCACGACACGCGCGCCGGTCCATTCCTGGATCTTCGCCGCGCCTCCGACGTGATCGAGATGGCCGTGGCTGAGGACGATGTATTTGATGTCCTTCGGGTTGATGCCGACCTTTTTGATGTTGTCCATGACGTGATCGACGAAGGGTTCCTGGGTGGTGTCGAACAGGATGTCGCCTTGCGGTGTGGTCAAGAGCCACACCGACACGTAACAGGGGCCGACCAGATAGAGGTTGTCGAAGACCTTGAACGGCTCGATGTTCTGGATGGAATTGTCCTTGGCCCGCGTGACGCGGCAGGTCTTGCTGTACGGCTCGGTCTGGTCTGCGGCCGTGGCGAAATCGGCTGCGAACAAAGCGGCCACAGCCGTGCCCGCCGCAAGCATGGTACGTATTGTTTTCATAAATCCTCCCGGGGCTGAATTGCAGCTGGCGGGCAATCTAATGGCGAACCGGCGGTTGCGGAAGGGTTTGACGGGACAATCGCGTTCATGCATGCCGTAGCCATGAACGATATGTCCGCCTCGCCGCCGATTCTGAACGGCCTCTCCGAAATCGCCGGCGATTACGATGGGGCCATCTGCGATGTCTGGGGGGTGCTGCACAATGGCAAGCAGGCTTATCTGGCGGCGGCCGATGCCATGCGGCGGTTTCGCGAAACCCGTGGGCCCGTCATCCTGTTGTCCAACGCGCCGAGGCTTGCCGACGGGGTGGAGAGCCTGTTCGACCGGGTGGGCCTGCCGCGGGATTTTTACGATGGCATTATGACGTCCGGGATTGCCGCGCGCGCTGACCTGGTTCGCCGCACGGAGACGGGCTCCGTCTCCATGTTTTATCTCGGGCCTCCCCGCGACAATCCCTTGTATGAGGGGCTGAACATCAAGCTGAGCACCCCCGATACCGCAGAGATCGTGCTGTGCACGGGCTTCTACGATGACGAGGTCGAAACCCCCGAAGATTATCGCGGGATGCTCGAAAATTTTCGTGCGCGCGGGCTGCCTTTTCTTTGTGCCAACCCTGACATTATCGTGCAGCGAGGCGACAAGATCATTTTCTGTGCCGGTGCGATTGCCCGGCTCTACGAACAGATGGGTGGCGCGGTCGTGTATTACGGCAAGCCTTATCCGCCGGTGTTCGAACAGGCGCTGGCCGAGGCGCACAGCATCGCGCCGGTCAAACGGCCGCTGGTCATCGGTGACGGTATCGAGACCGATATATTGGGCGCGCAGCGCGTAGGCTTCGACGCGCTGTTCATCGGCGGCGGGATCCACGGGGCGGAACTGAAGGATCATCCCGAATCGCTGGGCAAATTGTTCCAGAAAAGCGGCGTCGCCGCCCGGGCCGCGATGCCTGCGCTTCTTTGGTGACTTGCTCCCCCCGGCGGTGCCCGATAAACACACTCGGACGCGCCAAAAGGACGGGCCAATGACCGCGATTGTTCGCCACTATCTTGAAGATTTGAGCATCGGCCAGTCCGCCAGCTACAGCCGCACGATCAGCGAAAGCGACATCCAGCAATTCGGCGCGGTCTCGGGCGATCTCAACCCGCTGCATTTCGACGAAGATTACGCCAAGACCACGATTTTCCGGGGCCGCATCGCCCACGGCATGTTGTCGGCGAGTTTTCTTTCGACGGTGCTGGGAACACAACTTCCCGGTGCAGGCTCCATCTTTCTGAGCGCGACCATCCGTTTCAAGGCGCCGGTCCGCATCGGCGACACCGTCGTTGCCAGCTGCACGGTGCGCGAAATCGATTCGGTCAAGGGACGCGTGATCTTCGATTGCGTGTGCAAGGTCGGTGAAACCGTCGTCATTGAGGGCGATGCGATGGTGAAAGTCCCCTCGCGCGCCGTGAGCTGAAGAGTACAACCAAGCCGCCGATGCGGATTCTTCGCCATTATCGACATCCCCCGCCCGAAGCGAAGGGCGCGGTTATTGCGCTCGGCAATTTTGACGGCGTTCATCGCGGCCATCAGGCCTTGATCGCGGAAGCCGCCAAAATCGCCAAGGCGACCCGCCGTCCGCTGGCGGCGATGGTGTTCGAACCCTATCCGCGCGAATTCTTTCGCCCCCAGGATGAACCCTTCCGGCTGACGCCGTTTCGGGCCAAGGCGCGCCTGCTGCAGGAATTGGGAATCGAGTGGCTGATCGTGCTGGGCTTCGATGCCGAAATGGCCGGCAAGCTCGCCCAGGATTTTGTCCTGGACGTGCTGGTCCAGGAACTCGATGTCTCCCATGTCGTCGTGGGTGAGGATTTCCGCTTCGGCAAAGCGCGCGGCGGGGATGTTCGCGTGCTCGGCTATATGGGCGAGATGGAAGGGTTCGGCGTCACCGTGGTCGGCGCGGTGTCACAGAACGCCGAGAAGATTTCCTCATCCAAAGTACGCGCCGCGCTGAAGGGCGGCCGGCCAGACGAGGCAGCGCAGCTGCTCGGCCATTGGTGGAGCGTGGAAAGCCATGTCGCCTCGGGTGACCGGCGCGGGCGCGAACTCGGCTATCCCACCGCCAATCTGAAGCTGGAGCACACGCTGCTTCCGGCCTTCGGAGTCTATGCGGTGCGGGCGCGCCCCTCGGGGAAATCGCGCCGTTATGATGGTGTGGCCAATTTCGGCATACGGCCAATGTTTCTTCTGCCCGCGCCCTTGCTGGAGGTGCATTTGTTCGATTTTTCCGGCGATCTTTACGGTGAGCTTCTCAGCGTCGAGTTGATTGCCTATTTGCGCGGCGAGCAGGTCTTCGCGAGCCTCGATGCGCTCAAAGCCCAGATGGACGCGGACAGCCAAGAGGCGCGACGCATCCTCGCTCTGGCGGGGTCGCCCGGCGAGGCGCTGGACCACTCGAGAACAGCTTGTTAGAACGGCCACCGTTCAAAGTCTCAGGCGAATCATGGTCATGCGGGTGACGAGGACGGTGCGAATTCGTTGCCCGGGGGCGTAGGCCGCTTCCGGGGACCTTTTCGCGCGTTCCATCCTCATAGAAAGACCAGCCATGTCCGAAGACCCGCAAACCCCCAAGCGCGATTACCGCGGCACGCTGTTCCTGCCGGCCACCGAGTTTCCAATGAAGGCGGGTCTTCCCGACGCCGAGCCCAAATGGCTGAAGCGTTGGGAAGAGATGGGGCTGTATGCGCGTCTCAGGGCAGAGTCCAAGGGCCGGCCGCTGTTCGTGCTGCATGACGGTCCGCCCTATGCCAATGGCGACATTCATATCGGCACGGCGTTGAACAAGATCCTGAAGGATTTCGTGATCCGCTCGCGCCAGATGCTGGGCTTCGATGCGCCCTATGTGCCGGGCTGGGACTGCCACGGTCTGCCCATCGAATGGAAGATCGAGGAGGCCTATCGCGCGAAGGGCAAGTCCAAGGACGAAGTGCCGGTGAACGAGCTGCGCGCCGAATGCCGCGCCTTTGCCACGAACTGGATTGGCGTGCAGCGCGAGCAGTTCCAACGTTTGGGCGGCATGGGCGATTGGATGCGGCCCTATACGACCATGGCATTCGCGGCCGAAGCGCAGATCGAGCGCGAGCTGCATAAATTCGTGATGAACGGTCTTTTGTACCGCGGCTCGCGTCCCGTTATGTGGTCGCCGGTGGAGAAGACCGCGCTCGCCGAAGCCGAGGTCGAGTATCACGAAAAATCATCGCCGCAGATCTATGTGAAATTCCCGGTGCTGCAGAGCAATCGTGATTATGGCGATTGTTCCGTCGTCATCTGGACCACGACGCCATGGACGATTCCTGGCAATCGCGCCGTCGCCTATTCCGCCTCTCTTGGCTACGGACTCTACGAAGTCACGGAAGCGGGCGAGGGCAGCTTTGCCACGGCCGGCGAGCGATTGCTGCTCGGCGATGCGCTCGCGGAATCGACCGCGCGATACGCAAAAATTGGCGTGGTCCGGATCGGCGATATTGATCCCGCCGATATGGTCTGCGCGCATCCTTTGCGTGGCCGGGGCTATGATTTCGAAGTGCCGCTGCTTCCCGGCGATCACGTCACGGCCGATACAGGTACGGGCTTCGTCCACACCGCGCCCGGCCATGGCGAAGACGATCATGCGCTTTACTTTGCCCATCGCGACCGGTTCGTGAGTTCGCCCGATCCGTTCAACATGATTGCCCCGGATGGATCGTATACGGATAAAACGCCGCTGTTTGCCGGCAAGAAAATCCTCACGCCGGAAGGCAAGGACGGCGATGCCAATGGCGCGGTGATCAAGGAATTGATCGCCGCCGGCGCGCTGCTCGCCAAGGGAACAATCCGCCATTCCTATCCCCATTCCTGGCGTTCCAAAGCGCCGGTGATCTTCCGCGCCACGCCGCAATGGTTCGCCGGCATCGACAAGCCGTTCCTCGGCTCCAACGAGGCGACGTTGCGGCAGCTTGCGATGGGCGCCGTCGCGGCCACGCGCTGGTATCCGCGCGCCGGCGAAAATCGCATCGGCGCCATGGTGAAGGACCGCCCCGATTGGGTGCTGTCGCGTCAGCGCGCCTGGGGCGTGCCGATTGCGGTCTTCGTGCATAAAGGCACCAGCGAGCTGCTGCGCGACGAGGCGGTGAACGCGCGCATCGCGGATGCGTTCGAGAAGGAAGGCGCGGATGCGTGGTTTGCCTCGCCGCCGTCGCGATTCCTCGGCGACCACCGCGAGAGCGATTACGAACAGATCACCGACATTCTCGATGTGTGGTTCGATTCCGGCTCAACCCATTCTTTCGTCGTGGAAAATCCCATCGATACGCAATGGCCCAAGAAAGAACACGCCGATCTTTATTTGGAAGGTTCGGACCAGCATCGCGGCTGGTTCCAATCGTCACTGCTGGAATCCTGCGGCACGCGCGGACGCGCGCCTTACGACGCGGTGCTGACGCACGGGTTCGTGCTCGACGAGCAGGGCCGCAAAATGTCGAAATCGCTGGGCAATGTGGTGGCGCCGCAAAAGATCGCGCAGCAGAACGGCGCGGAGATTCTGCGCCTGTGGGTGGCCTCGTCCGATTTCACCGAAGATTTGCGCATCGGGCCGGAAATCATCAAGGCCGCGGTCGATTCCTATCGCCGTTTGCGCAACACCATCCGGTTCATGCTCGCCAATCTCGACGGCTTCGACGATGTGGAGCGCATCGCACCCGTCGAAATGCCGGAATTGGAACGCTTCATCCTGGCGCGGCTTGCCGCCCTCGATGAGGAGGTGCGCGCCGGCTATGCCGACTATGATTTCACGGGCGTCTTCACCACGGTGTTCAATTTCGCCACCACGGATTTGTCGGCGTTCTATTTCGACATCCGCAAGGACGTCCTTTATTGCGATTCGCGAACGAGCCTTCGCCGCCGCGCCGCGCGCACGGTCATCGATGCGCTGTTCACGCGTGTCGTAACATGGCTGGCCCCGGTACTTTGCTTCACCATGGAAGAAGCATGGACCACCCGTTACGGCCCCGACACGAGCGTGCATCTGGAAACCTTCCCCGAGAATGGCGAGGATTGGGCCAATGATGCGCTGCTCACCAAATGGAACCGCGTGCGCGCGTTGCGCCGGGTGGTGACGGGCGCGCTCGAAATCGCACGCCGCGACAAGGTGATCGGCGCGAGTCTGGAAGCCGCGCCCACGCTGTATGTCGAAGACGCAGGCGATGTGAAATTGTTCGACGCGATGGCTTTAGCCGAAATCGCCATCACCTCGGATGCGAAGATCGTGCACGGAAAGGCGCCCGACAATGCATTCCGCTTGCCGGATGTACCCGGTGCAGCTGTGGTGTTCGACCCGGCGCAAGGTTCCAAATGCGCCCGCTGCTGGATGGTGCTGCCGGAAGTGGGATCGCACGCCGCCCATCCGGATCTTTGCAACCGCTGCTCGGACGCAGTGGCATGATTAGAAGAAAAACTCACCCTCCCCTTGAGGGAACGTTGCAAATTTCTGCATCTGTGATTCGCTTGTGTGCGACTCGGATGGAGAATGAGGATGGTGGACAGACGTTCGCAGTTGGGGTTTTTGGGGGCGTTTGCGCCCGCCAATT
>DATARE010000254.1:0-3586 GCA_036264295.1 Micropepsaceae bacterium
TGCACCGATTTGCGCGGAATGATGCCGGGGGCCTTCACGTCGACGCGGCGACGCTCCGCCACATTGGCGAGGTCGCCCTTGGCGTCGATGGGATTGCCCAGGGGATCGACCACGCGGCCGAGCAGGCCCTTGCCGACCGGCACGTCCACGATGGCGCCCGTGCGCTTGACGGTGTCGCCTTCCTTGATGGTCGCGTCGGACCCGAAAATCACCGCGCCGACATTGTCGGTTTCCAGATTCAGCGCCATGCCTTTGATGCCGCCGGGAAACTCCACCATCTCGCCGGCCTGCACATTGTCCAAACCGTAGATGCGGGCGATACCGTCGCCCACCGACAGCACCTGGCCGACTTCGGTGACTTCGGCCTCGGCATCGAAATTCTGGATCTCGCGCTTCAGGATGGCGGAGATTTCCGAGGGCTGGATATCCATGGTCATTGTCCCTTCATGGCGGCACGCAAGCCATCGAGCTTGCTGCGCAAGGATGAATCGATCATGCGCGAGCCCACTTTCAGCACCAAGCCGCCGAGCAGGCTGGGGTCGACATGGGCGGTCAGCCGGGGCTCGCGGCCGAGCTTGTCCTTCAGCACGCGGCGCAACTCGGCGGTTTCCGTTTCGGAGAGCGCGCGTGCCGAGGTGACTTCGGCCGCAACCTCGCCGCGATGACGCGCCAGCAATTGCTCATAGGCGCGGATGATGTCGCCAAGCGCGAACAGGCGGCGTTTCTGCGCCAGCAGCAGGGCCAGCTTGCGGGTCAGATCGCCGGTCCCGGCACGCGCCAGTACGGCCTCGATGCCCTTGGCCTGCGCCTCGCGCGAAAACAGCGGCGACCGGACCAGCCGGCTCAGCTCGGGGCTGTCCTTCAGCATGGTTTTGACCTGCAAAAAGTCGGCCGCAACCTGATCGATGGCGCCGGCTTCGGACGCCAGTTCGAAAACTGCGTTCGCGTAGCGCTGCGCCAGACCCGCGATATGGCTGTTGTCGGAGGCCAATTCCTGCCTTACCTGGATGAGGCCTTGCCCAGGGCATTCGGGCTAAGCCATTGTTTCTTATGAAGAAATTTGGAAACAGAGGAGCCCCTGTGCCCGCGGCGGGGACTTAGCACGCGTATTACCGTTGCGCAACATTGATGGGGTGCGGCGCTTCGGCCCGCGCAAGGCCCATCCCGCGTGTCCGAAAGCGGGTGCGCGAATGTTGCAAAACCATGACGTCTGCAAGGCCAAGTCTTTCTCCGCCTTGACAAAAACCGCGCCGGGTTCTTGCCTGCACGCGTCAAGCAAAGGGTGGGAGGAAACCAATGGTCATGAAGATTTATGGCGCTGAGATGTCGCGCGCATCGCGCGTCCTGTGGTGCGCAAGAGAACTGGGTGTGCCGTTCGAGCATGTCGACGTTCCGTGGGAGAACCAGAAGACGGCCGAATTCCTCGCGGTCAATCCGTGCGGCAAGTTCCCCGGTTTTGTCGATGGCGATCTGAAGCTGTTCGAATCCCTCGCCATCAATCTTTACATCGCCAAAAAATACGGCACCGGCGAACTCTATCCGACCAATGTCGAAGACGAAGGACGCACCTTCCAATGGACGTTGTGGGCGGCGACCGAGGTCGAACCTCACGCTTTGCCCTCGCTGATGGTCCAGCTCGGCTACAGCAAGGATGTCGAAGGTGCGGCGGCCGCGGCGGAGAAGCTGAAGCCCGCGCTGAAGATTCTCGACGATTGTTTGAAGGATCGCGAATATCTCGTGGGCAAGAAATTCAGCGTCGCCGATCTGAATGTCGCCGCCGTCGCTTCCCTGACGCGTCACGGCAAGATCGACATTTCCTACGCACCCCACGTGGTGGCATGGCTGGACAAATGCCTGGCGCGGCCGGCCCGCAACCCCAAGCAAGCCTGACACGCATTGGTTAGGAAGATGAGACGCAAAGAGCACACGGACGCACAAAGGTTTTGAGTCCTTGGCGCACCCTTCGTGCTCTTTGTGTCTGAGTACCAGTCCAGAGCTTCATCAGATTGGAGAACTCAGTGATCGAAAAGCAGATCGATATCAAAACGGCGGATGGCGTTGCGGATTGCGACCTGTTCTATCCGGCCGAAAGCGGCCAATGGCCGGCGGTCATCATGTACACGGACATTGGCGGCCGGCGCGAAGTCTTCCGCGAAATGGCCACGCGCCTTGCCGCCGAAGGTTTCGTGGTGCTGGTGCCCAATCCGTTTTACCGGCTGTCGCGCGCGCCGGTGTATGAGAATTTCAAATTCGGCACGGAAGCCACCACCGCTCGCATGGGCGAGGTGCGCAAATTTGTGACGCCCGCCGGTGTGGAAAGCGATGCGCATGCCTATGCCGGTTTTCTTACCGGGTTGAAGCAGGTGAAGGGCAATATCGGCACGGTCGGTTATTGCATGGGCGGCGGCATGGCCATGCGGACCGCCGCGGCCGAGCCGGGTAAAGTCGTTGCCGCGGCGTCATTTCACGGCAGCAACCTCGCCTCCAACGAACCAGACAGTCCGCATACGCTGGCGCCGAGAATCAAGGCGCAGATGTATTTCGGTTTCGCCATTGAAGACCGCACCATGCCGCCCGAAGCGGTGGAGAAACTGACAGCGGCGCTCGACGCGGCGAAGGTGAGTTACGAGGCCGAAACCTATGCCGGCGCGCGGCATGGCTGGTGCGTTCGCGACCACACGGTCTATCACGAGCATCAGGCCGAACACGCCTGGCATCATCTGGTGGAATTTTTCAAGGCGCATCTGCACTAGCGTGCTTCGGGTTCAAACCGAAGCCGCGAAATCTTGGGGGGGACGAACGTGACGGCCCATGACGATGCCTTCGCGGCCTGCAAATTCGTGAAGAGCACCTGCGGTGTTCAATCGATCAATCGCCTGGACGATGTCGAAACCAGCGAAACCCGCCATGTGCGGCAGATGATGTTCACCCATTTCAACAAATTCGCGACCGGAGAGGGCGTCAGCAAACTGAGTCCTCTCCCGGGAACCCCGCCATCGGATCAGATGACGCAGGTGGCAGCGTGGGCGAAATCCCTGATGACGTTTCCGGTGGGGACCTGCGATGCCATGGCCTGCCTTGCTCTGGTCTATCTCGCGGAGAAAAAAACGAGCTTCCCGGTTTCGCAGATGTCGCTGGTCGATGCCGATCATGTCTTTGTGGTGGTCGGCACGGGAATCGCGCGAAACGGTCCATGGTCGCAGTGGGACACGGCCAATGCCGCAATCTGCGACCCGTGGGCGGATTATGTCGGACCATGCACGCGAACGGGCGTGCAAACCTGGATGGAGAAATTGGGGCAGATCTGCGAAGCGCCCTTTGCTCCGGCCGCGACCATGAGCACGATGTTCGAAATCGCCAGCCGCGCCGATTGGAAATACAAGCTCATCCCGTGAGCTAGCGCCGGCCGAATTCGACGCGCGCCGCAGAGCCCTGCAACGCCTGCACGCCGCGCGCCACGGCCGCCAGCTCGTCCGGCGTCAGGGTATGACGCGGCGAACTCTTCGCTTCGACGGGAGGTGCGGGATTTTTCTGCGCCGTTTCGATTCGTCCGGTATGGCTCGGTTCCGGCGCAGCGGCGGGCGGC